>JAEUJG010000623.1 GCA_016794765.1 Spirochaetaceae bacterium
GTCGAAGGTGGCGAGGGTCTGGTTCGCGGCGACGATGTCGCCGACCTTGACGACGACCTCGGAGCCGTTCCTCACCTCGATCTTCATCTCCTGGGCGATGAGGAGGACGCGGCCCTGGTGGATCTTCGCGTAGCTGATGTCGTTCGACTTCGCCACGCCGCCGTCCGCGTGCCTGACGATCTCGTCGCCCTTGAGGATGCGCTGGCCGTCCTCGACGAGGACCTTGTCGCCCTTGCCGATCTCGAAGTTGGAGAAGATCTTGCAGGCCTGGAGGTGGCCCTTGCGGGTGAAGAGGGAGCGGTCCTCCGGGAGGGGGACGAAGGTGCCCGCGACCTCGGTGACGAGGACGGGGTACTTGAGGTAGATGCGGTTCTCTTCGGAGGACTTGGTCGCCGCGCCGCCGATGTGGAAGGTACGCATCGTGAGCTGGGTGCCCGGCTGGCCGATGGACTGGGCGGCGATGATGCCGACCGCCTCGCCGATCTCGACCGTGCGCCCGGAGGCCAGGTTGCGGCCGTAGCACTTGCGGCAGACGCCGTGCTCCGCCTCGCAGGTGAGGACGGTGCGGATGACGACTTCCTCGATGCCCGCCTCGTCGATCGCGTCCGCGATCTCCTCGGTGATCTCCTCGTTGGAGTCGACGATGATCTCGTCGGTGATCGGGTGGCGGATGGGATCCAGGACGTAGCGGCCGACGATGCGCTCGCGGAGCGCCTCGACGATTTCCTCGCCGTCCTTGATGGCGGTGTGCACGACGCCGTTGATGGTGCCGCAGTCGTCGACGTTGATGACGACGTCCTGCGCGATGTCGACGAGACGACGGGTGAGGTAGCCGGCGCCGGCCGTCTTGAGGGCCGTGTCCGCGAGACCCTTGCGGGCGCCGTTCGTCGAGATGAAGAACTCGATGACCGAGAGGCCCTCGCGGAAGTTGGAGCGGATCGGGAGCTCGATGATGTCGCCGGAGGGCTTGGCCATGAGGCCGCGCATGCCGGCGAGCTGGCGGATCTGGTTGCGCGAACCGCGCGCGCCGGAGTTGGCCATCATGTAGATCGAGTTGAAGCCCGCGCGGTCCTTCTCCAGGGTCTTCATCATCACCGCGGTGAGCTCCTCGTTCGTCTTGGACCAAACCTCGACGACGCGGTTGTAGCGCTCCTCCTGGGTGATGTGGCCCGCGAGGTACTGGTTCTGGATCGCGTCGACCTGCTTGTTCGCGGCCTCGATCATCTCCGACTTCTCGCGCGGGATGACGATGTCGTCCATGCCGATGGAAGCGCCGAAGAAGGTCGCGTAGCGGAAGCCCATGTCCTTGATGGCGTCGAGCATCTGCACGGAGACGAAGGGACCCTTCTCCTTGTAGACCGCCTCGATGAGGGCGCGGATGTCCTTCTCGCCGAGGGCGTAGTTGACGTAGGGCACCTCGGCGGGCAGGGCCTCGTTGAGGAGGAGGCGGCCGGCGGTGGTCTCGATGACGTTGTTCGCGCCGACGGCGAGGGGCTTCTTGCAGGAGTTCCACACGGGACGCTTGCCCACGGGGACCTTCACGACCGCGGCGTAGTCGCAGGACTTGGACTCGCAGGCCATGAGCACCTCCTCGGGGGAGGAGAAGCGCTTGCCCTCGCCCTTGGCGCCGGGCTTGTGGCGGGTGAGGAAGTTGATGCCGAGAACCATGTCCTGCGAGGGGTAGACGATCGTCTTGCCGTTCGCGGGGTCGAGGAGGTTGCGGCTGGAGAGCATGAGGGTCCAGCACTCGGCCTGGGCGGCGTTCGTCAGCGGGACGTGGACGGCCATCTGGTCGCCGTCGAAGTCGGCGTTGAAGGCCTTGCAGACGAGGGGGTGGAGCTTGATGGCCTTGCCCTCGACGAGGAGGGGCTCGAAGGCCTGGATGCCGAGGCGGTGGAGGGTCGGCGCGCGGTTCAGGAGGACCGGGTGCTCCTTCACGACCTCGTCGAGGACGGCGAAGACCTCGGGGGTCTCCGACTCGACGAGCATCTTCGCCTTCTTGATGTTGTAGACGACGTCCTTCTCCACGAGCTTCTTCATGATGAAGGGCTTGAAGAGCTCCAGGGCCATCTTGGTCGGGAGGCCGCACTGCCAGAGCTTGAGCTCGGGACCGACGACGATGACGGAGCGGCCGGAGTAGTCGACGCGCTTGCCGAGGAGGTTCTGGCGGAAGCGGCCCTGCTTGCCCTTGAGCATGTCGGAGAGGGACTTGAGGGGGCGGTTGGAGGCGCCCTTGACGACGCGCTTCTTCTTCGAGTTGTCGAAGAGGGCGTCCACGGCCTCCTGGAGCATGCGCTTCTCGTTCCGGATGATGATGTCCGGCGCGTTGAGCGCCTGGAGGCGCTTCAGGCGGTTGTTGCGGTTGATGACGCGGCGGTACAGGTCGTTGAGGTCGGAGGTCGCGAAGCGGCCGCCGTCCAGCTGGACCATCGGGCGGAGCTCGGGCGGGATCACGGGGATCACGTCCAGGATCATCCACTCGGGCTTGTTGTCGGAGTTGCGGAAGGACTCGCAGATCTCGATGCGCTTGAGGAGGCGCTTGTCGCTCTTCGGTCCCTTCTCGATCATCTTGACGCGGAGCTCCGCGGCCAGGTCGTCCAGGTTGAGGCCCTCGAGGAGGGAGCGGATCGCCTCGGCACCCATGCCGGCGGAGAAGGCGCCGCCGTAGCGGTCCTGGGCCTCGTACCACTCCTCCTCGGTGAGGAGCTGCTGCTTCTTGAGGTCGGTGTCGCCCGGATCGATGACGATGTACTTCTCGTAGTAGAGGACGGAGCGCAGGGCCGCGACCGGCAGGTCGAGGAGGAGGCCCATGCGGCTCGGGACGGAGCGGTAGAACCAGATGTGCGACACCGGGCTCGCGAGCTCGATGTGGCCCATGCGCTCGCGGCGCACCTTGAAGTGCGTGACCTCGACGCCGCAGCGGTCGCAGATGACGCCCTTGTAGCGGATGGACTTGAACTTGCCGCAGTAGCACTCCCATTCCTTGGTCGTGCCGAAGATGCGCTCGCAGAAGAGGCCGTCTTTCTCGGGCCGGAGCGTGCGGTAGTTGATCGTCTCCGGCTTTTTCACCTCGCCGTAGCTCCAGGCCCGGATCATGTCCGGGCTGGCGAGGCGTATCATGATGCTGTCGAAATCCTGGATGTCTCTCATATCAAGTCCCCCCTCATCGTGTCGACTTGGGCAAATTGTACCTATTCATGATTCACCACGGAGACACGGAGGGCGCCGAGGTCCACGGAGGAAGAGGTGATAGCGGAAGGAGGAGGGGCCAGGCGACCTGGCTCCATCATTCTTTCCCGTACCCTCTTCCCCTCTCCGCGCAACTCCGTTTCCCCCGCGGCTCCGTGGTGAATCGTAAGGCCGTCTCCTAGAAGGCGCCCTGCTTGTTGATGATGTCCTCGTCGCGCTCGGTCAGCGCGATCTGCTTGCCCTTGGCGTCGTAGACCCGGATGTCGAGGGCGAGGCCCCTGAGCTCCTGGACCATGACGTTGAAGGCCTCGGGGATGCCGGCCGCGGTGTGCGGCTCGCCCTTGACGATGGCCTCGTAGACCTTGGCGCGGCCGGTCATGTCGTCGGACTTGATCGTGAGGAGCTCCTGCAGCGTGTTGGCGGCGCCGTAGGCCTCGAGGGCCCAGACCTCCATCTCGCCGAGGCGCTGGCCGCCGAACTGGGCCTTGCCGCCGAGGGGCTGCTGCGTCACGAGCGAGTAGGGACCCGTGGAGCGCGCGTGCATCTTGTCGTCGACCAGGTGGTGCAGCTTCATGAAGTAGATGACGCCGACCGTGACCGGGTTCTGGAAGTGCTCGCCGGTGCGGCCGTCGCGGACCATGCAGCGCGAGTTGACGGGCAGGCCCGCCTCCTTGAGCTTGGACTCGATCTGCTCCTGCGAGGGCGACTGGAAGACGTGGCAGGCGAACCACTCGTCGAGCGTGCTGGCGGCCCAGCCGAGCTCGGTCTCCATGATCTGGCCGATGTTCATTCGGGACGGGACGCCGAGCGGGTTCAGGCAGATGTCGAGCGGCGTGCCGTCGTCGAGGTAGGGCATGTTCTCGATGGGGAGGACGCGGGCCACGACGCCCTTGTTTCCGTGGCGTCCGGCCATCTTGTCGCCTTCCTTGAGCTTGCGCTTGGCGGCGATGAGCACCTTCACCACCTCCTCGACGCCGGGGGAGAGGTCGTCGTTCGCGGAGCGCTTCAGGCGCTGCACGTCGATGATCGTGCCCTCGATGCCGTGGGGGACGCGGAGGGAGGAGTCGCGGACGTCCTTGGCCTTCTCGCCGAAGATGGAGTTGAGGAGCTTGAACTCGGGCGTGGTCTCGGTCTCGCTCTTCGGCGTGACCTTGCCCACGAGGATGTCGCCGGCCTTGACCTTGGCGCCGACGCGGATGATGCCCTCGGAGTCCAGGCTGTCGAGGCTCTTCTCGCTCGTGTTCGGGATGTCGCGCGTTATGCGCTCCGGCCCGAGCTTGGTCTCGCGGACCTCGGTCTGGAACTCCTTGATGTGGATGGAGGTGAACATGTCCTCCTTGACCACGCGCTCGGAGATGAGGATGGCGTCCTCGTAGTTGTAGCCGTTCCAGGGCACGAAGCCCGCCAGGATGTTGCGCCCGAGGGCGAGCTCGCCGTCGCGGGTCGCGGGGCCGTCCGCCAGGACCTGACCCTTGAGGATCTTCTCGCCCTTCCTGACGATGGGGCGCTGGGTGTAGCAGGTGTCCTGGTTGGTCCGCTGGTACTTCACGAGCTCGTAGCGGTCGCGGGCCTTCTTGTCCTCGTCCGGCTGGATGACGACGTGGTGCGCGTCGACGTAGTCGACCACGCCGCCGCGCTTCGCCTTCACGAGGACGCCGGAGTCGTAGGCGCACTTCTGCTCCATGCCCGTGCCGACTCTCGGCGGCTCGGGGAAGACGAGGGGAACGGCCTGGCGCTGCATGTTCGAGCCCATGAGGGCGCGGTTGGCGTCGTCGTGCTCCAGGAAGGGGACGAGGGCCGCCGAGACGGAGATGATCTGCTTCGGCGAGACGTCCATGTACTGGAGCTCGGGGGCCGTGCGGGTCGTGTAGTCGCCCTGGTGGCGGCAGGAGATCGAGTCGTCGGCGAAGACGCCGTTCTTGTCGATCTTGGCCGAGGCCTGGGCGATGTAGTACTTGTCCTCGTCCATCGCGGAGAGGTATTCGATGTGCCTGGAGGCCTTGCCGCCCTCGACCTTGCGGTAGGGGGTCTCGAGGAAGCCGTACTCGTTGACCGTGGTGTAGGTCGCGAGCGAGACGATGAGGCCGATGTTCGGGCCTTCCGGCGTCTCGATCGGGCACATGCGGCCGTAGTGCGTGTAGTGGACGTCGCGGACCTCGAAGCCGGCGCGGTCGCGGGAAAGGCCGCCGGGGCCGAGGGCGTTGAGCCTGCGCTTGTGCGTGAGCTCGGCCAGCGGGTTGACCTGGTCCATGAACTGCGAGAGCTGCGAGGAGCCGAAGAACTCCTTGATCGCCGCGACGATGGGCTTGATGGAGACCAGGTCCTGCGGGCGGATCGTGTCGGTCTCCTTGAGGCTCATGCGCTCCTTGGCGATGCGCTCCATGCGGCCGAAGGCGCTCTTCATGACGTTGGCGAGGAGCTCGCCGACGGAGCGCACGCGGCGGTTGCCGAGGTGGTCGATGTCGTCCACGTTCGACTCGCCGTAGTAGACCGACATGAGGTACTTCATCGTCGCGATCACGTCGTCGCGGACGAGGGTGAAGTCCTTCACGGGGACGGAGTAGTCGAACTTCTTGTTCAGCTTGTAGCGGCCGACCTTGCCGAGGTCGTAGCGGCGGCTCGAGAAGAACATGTTCGACAGGTCGCGCTCGGCGTTCTCCACCGTGATGGGCTCGCCGGGCATGAGGGTCGAGTAGACGGCGGCGAGGGCGTCGGCCTTGGAGGGCTCGTCCTGGCTCGGGTCTTCCTTCACGAGCTTGATGTCCTCGCGCTCGAAGCAGTTGAGGATCATGTCGAAGTGCAGGGAGTCGGGGTGCTCGAAGTCGATCACCTCGAGCTCGCGGACGCCGAGGTTGACGAGCTCGTCCACGTCGTGGAGGTGGAGCTTGTCGCCGGCGCGGTAGAGCTTCTTCTGCTCGCCGTTCTGCTCGACGCGGACCGCGCGCGCGAGCACGCGGTTGACGGCGCGGTCCTTCTCCTCGCGCTTCTCGCCGATCGCCACCTTCTCGGAGACGTAGAAGGCCTTGGCGATGTCCTCGCGGGTCTCGAAGCCGAGGGCTCTGAGGAACATGGTGCCGAGGATGCGCTTCTTGCGGTAGATATTGGCGTAGATGAGCTCGTTCTTCTGGTCGATCTCGAACTCGAGCCAGGAGCCGCGGTAGGGGATGATGCGCGCGGAGTAGACGCCCTTCTCGTGGCAGAAGATGACGCCCGGGGAGCGGTGGATCTGGGAGACGACGACGCGCTCGGCGCCGTTGATGATGAAGGTGCCCCGGTCCGTCATGAGGGGGACGTCGCCGAGGTAGATCTCCTTCTGGCGGATCTCGCCCGTCTTCTGGAAGACGAGGTTGATGCGGGCCTTCAAGGGGACGGCGTAGGTGAGGCCCTTCTGCCGGCACTCGATCTCGGAGTACTTCATCGCGGACTCGTCGAGGTAGTACCGCTCGTACTCGAGGAGCATGTCGCCGTTCGGGCTCTCTATGGGGAAGGTGGCGCGGAACACTTCCTCGAGGCCGAGCTTGTCGAGGGCCTCGCCCCGGCGCGACCGCTCCCGCTGGAGGAAGCGCTCGTAGGAGGAAAGCTGTATGTCGATGAGGTCGGGAAGCTCCATGACCTCCTGGAAATCCTTGCCTATGTAGAGACGCTCTATCTTCTTCTCGCTATATGCCATCCGTTACCCCCCAGCTGCGCGCCGCCTTTGGCGCGCGGATCGGTCCGGTTATTACCTTAGGTCGCCGTCTATGTGAAGCCGCCCGGTATCCTCGAGCGGCGATGCTCGCTCGTTCATGTCCTGGTCGCATAACGCGATAAAGGTCCCGGGGGCTCGGCGGGCGCTTGCCCCGCGGAAGCCGCTCTCGCGGCGCCCGCGGGCCTCCCGCCCGCCTGTCCCCGGAACCTTCGCGCGCATCCCCTAGGCCCTTCCGGCCCGCGCGGGACGCGCGCGTGGAGAGGAATGGAAATCGGTAAGATGGTTGCCCGTCTTACTTGACCTCAACGGCGCCGCCCGCGTCGACGATCTGCTTCTTGATCTTCTCCGCCTCATCCTTGGGAATGCCCTCCTTGAGGGGCTTGTCGCCGGCCTCGACGAGGTCCTTGGCCTCCTTGAGGCCGAGGCCCGTGATGGCGCGGACTTCCTTGATGATGGAGATCTTCTTGTCGGCCGGGACGCCGCCCTTGAGGATGACGGTGAACTCGGTCTGCTCCTCGGCGGGAGCGGCGGCGGCGCCGGCGCCGGCGACGGCCACGGGGGCCGCGGCGGTGACGCCGAACTTCTCCTCCATCGCCTTGATGAGGTCGGCGATCTCGGTGATCTTCATCTCGGCGATGGCGTCGAGGATCTGCTCGTTGGTGATGGCTGCCATATTATCTTCTCCTTCGAAAACGGTGGCCGACCATACGGACGGCGTCGGGAGGCAAACAGGAACGGCAGCTACCGAAGCCTGGATGCCATGAAGACTGTCTGTTCCGATCCCGCGAGGGGATCAGGCCTGCGCCTCGGCGGCGGGAGCGGGAGCGCCGCCCTCGGCGGCCTTCTTCTCCTGGAGCGCGACGAGGGTGTACACGAGCTTCTGCACCGGGCTCTTGAGGCCGGCCATGAACATCGCGATGAGCTGGTTCCGGCCGGGGAGCCTGGAGAAGGCGTCGATCGCCTTCTGGTCGTAGAACTCCTTGTCCACGAGGCCGCCCTTCACCTTGAGGGGGGCTTCCTTCGCGAACTCGACGAGGATCTTGGCGACCTCGTTGGGCTCGTTCCTGGAGAAGGCGACCGCCGTCGGGCCGAGGAGCACGGGCTCCACGGCCTTCGGGAAGCCGAGCTCCTCGAAGGCGATGCGGGCGAAGTTGTTCTTGACGATGTGGAACTCCGCGTTCTTGGCGCGGAGCTGCTTGCGAAGCGCCGAGAGCTGCTCGACCGTGAGGCCGCGGTACTCGGTGAACACGAAATCCTTGGAGGCGCCGATCTTCTCCTTGAGCTCGCCGATGGCGGCGGTCTTGGAAGACTGGATCTTGTTTGCTCTCATGGCCATGGGCTTACCTCTCAACCTTCGTCATCGCGACGCGGACGCCGGGACCCATCGTCGAGGTGAGGTAGACGGAAGCGACGAAATCGCCCTTCGCGTCGGCCGGGCGCTTGCGCGCGACCTCGTTGAGGAGCGTGGTGACGTTTTCCGCGATCTGCGCGGGCTCCATGGACACCTTGCCGATGGCGAGGTGGATGATGCTGGACTTGTCCGTGCGGAACTCGGTGCGGCCCTTGCGGAGCTCGGCGACGGCGGCCTTGAGGTCGTGCGTGACCGTGCCGGTCTTCGGGTTGGGCATGAGGCCCTTGCGGCCGAGAACCATACCGAGCTTGCCGACGTCCTTCATCATGTCGGGAGTGGCGACCGCGACGTCGAAGTCGAGCCAGCCGCCCTTGATCTTCTCGATGAGCTCGTCGGATCCCACGAAGGCGGCGCCCGCCTCGAGGGCCTCCTTCTCCTTCTCGGGCTTGCAGAAGACCAGGATCTTCTTCTCGCCGCGGAACTGGTGCGGGAGGACGACGGTGTCGCGGACCGACTGGCTCTTCTTGAGGTTGAGCCGGACGTGGACCTCGACGGTCTCGTCGAACTTGGCGTAGTGAGCGTCCTTGACGAGGGCGCAGGCGGCGGGAACCTCGTAGGAAAGCTCCCGGTCGACCTTCTTCGCGGCCTCGTTGTACTTCTTGCCGTGCTTCATGGCCTAGCGCTCCACTTCGACGCCCATGGAACGGGCGGTGCCGGCGATGATCCGCTTCGCGGCCTCGAGATCATTCGCGTTGAGATCGGGGAGCTTCTGCTGGGCGATGGCCTCGAGCTTCGCCTTCGGGAGCGTGCCGACCTTCTGCTTGTGGGGGACGCCGGATCCCTTGTCCAGACCGATCGCCTTCTTGATGAGGACCGCCGCGGGCGGGGTCTTCGTGATGAAGGTGAAGGTCTTGTCCTTGTAAACGGTGATGATGACCGGAATCGTGAGACCGGCCTCCATGCCCTTCGTCCTGTCGTTGAACTGCTGACAGAACTGGGGGGCGGAGACGCCGTGCGGTCCGAGAGCGGGCCCGACGGGGGGGGCAGGAGTCGCCTTCCCGGCGGGGCACTGCAGCTTGACGACCGCGGTGACTACTTTCTTCGCCATCCTTCACTCCTTTCGTGGTGTACCCGGCGCCATATAGGGCCGGGATAGCGTCTCCCTCGGGAACGCCGGCGCCAGGCGCCGTCGATCCGGGAGACTCCCATCTTGCGGAGGTAACACCCCTCTATGAGAAGCGTCGTTCAAGACCCGGGGGTCCCGAACGATGCCGCCGTGCTAAAGAACGAGAGGGCGCCCTCGGGCGCCCGGCGCCGTTTCGGCGCCTAGATCTTCTCGACCTGGAGCATGTCGACCTCGACGGGCGTCGCGCGCCCGAAGATGCCGACCATGACCTTGAGCTTGCTCTTCTCGAGATTGACTTCCTCGATCGAACCGGTGAAGGACTCGAAGGGCCCTTCGATGATCTTGACCTGTTCGCCCTGCGTGAAGGACTGCCGGTTGCGGGCTCCGCGGTCGCCCTTGATCTCGCCGGCGCGCTGCAGGACGCCGCGGGCCTCCTCGGCCGAGATCGGCTGGGGCTTCTGGCGCTGCGACTGGCCGACGAAACCCGTCACGCCCGTGATCTTCTTGATCTCGGAACAGGCGGATTTCCAGTTGTCCTCGGGGAGGTCCATCTCGACCAGGATGTAGCCGGGAAGGATCTTGCGGGAAGAGGAACGGCGCTTGCCGTCCTTCACGTCGACGACCTCCTCGCTCGGCACCTTCACGTCGGTGACGACCTCGCGGGAGAGATCTCCGTTCTCGATGAGCATGCGGATCGTACGCTCGATCTTGTTCTCGTAGCCGGAGTAGACGTGGAGAACGTACCAGGCTTTCGCCATGCGCCCTCCCCCTTACCTGAAGATCAGGTCGATGCCCGCGACGAGAAGGAAGTCGATGAGCCCGAGGACGACGGCCATCACGAGGGTGGAAACGACCACCACCTTGACGGAGGCGATGACGTCATCCTTGCTCGGCCAGACTACCTTCCTGAGCTCGGCATAGCTGTCCTTGAAGAACTGAACAATCTTCTTCACGGCGGCTCCTTGCGCGGCGGTCGATGCGCCCGATGAGGCGGCCGCCGGCGTCAAAAACTTAAACAGGCCAGGAAGGATTCGAACCCTCAACATCCGGTTTTGGAGACCGGCGCTCTACCATTAGAGCTACTGGCCTAGGCTTGGAAGCTTCACGTCCGCCGTCCGGCGCGCCTGGAGCCACCGAGCCTCGCGGGACCCGCCGTGGCGGGATCCGCGGAACCAACGCCCCCGGAGGCCCGAAACGGATCCCCGAAAAGCGCGAGATGCCCGCCGGAAACCGACGGACAACCCAGTTTACTTTATCTTGGTCTCTTTGTGGAGGGTGTGCTTGCGATCCCACTTGCAGTACTTCATCATTTCGAGCTTTTCCTGCTGGGTCTTGCGGTTCTTGCTGGTGGTATAGTTCCGGCGCTTGCACTCGGTGCAGGCAAGGGCGATGAGTTCGACGGTCTGCTTCTTGGCGGCCATGCTCTATTCCTTTCATCGGAGCCGCGGCACGGCTAAGCCGCCCCGGTCCGGCAATGTGGTAGCGCCCATAGGTCGGACGCCGCGATCGGCGCCGACACGCCGGACAGATTTGCCACAGGGGCAAACGAAACAGCCCTCGAACGGAATCGAACCGTTGACCTTATCCTTACCATGGATATGCTCTGCCAACTGAGCTACAAGGGCGTTTGCGAAGTGCGGCTAGACTATCATCCGACTTTTCTTTTGTCAAGGGCGAGGGGCGCCGAGCCGCGGAAAATCGCCGAAAACGCGGCCGGATGGCGGCCTTGTCCGGTCATTTCCTCCGCCTGCGCGACAGGCCCCGGAGGAAGCTCGTCGCGACCTCGTCCCGGGAGAGAGCCAGGAGCCCGATGCCCAGGGCGCCGAACAGAAGGGACTCCGCCAGGAGGACGGCCAGGGAGGCCAGGAAGGGCGAGCCGATCCCCGCGGCCACGGCGACCATCCAGGGCCGGAGGAGGTAGACCGGCGCGGCGGCGACGAGGGAAAAGCCGAGAAGCCGGAGGAAATAGCCCCCCGACGCGGCCAGGGCCGCCCTGATGCCCGGAAGGTCCGAGCGGAGGAGGGCCAGGGCCAGGAGCAGCGTGTTGACGGCGCTCGAGACGGAAAGGGCCAAGGCGATGCCGGGACCTCCCATCGGCGCGGCCAGGGCCAGGGCCAGGACGCTGTTGACGAAAAAGGCCGCGATGCCCGCCCAGGTGGGGGTTTTCGCGTCCTGGCGGGCGTAGAAGGCGGGGGCCACGACCCGGTTCAAGGCAATGAAGGCCAGACCCATCATATGGAAGAAGAAGGTCGCCGTCGTCTGGGCCAGGGATTCGGCGCCGAATTCGCCGCGCCGGTAGACGACGGCGACGATATCCTCGCCGGCCGTCATCGAAAAGAGGGCGACGGGCACGGTGACGAGGAGCATCGTCCGCATCACGCGGTCCAGACTGCCCGAAAATTCCGACCAATCGCCCGAGCGCGCCGCGGCGGCCAGCCGGGGCAGGATCACCGTGCCGGCGGAGACCGCGAAGACGCCCAGGACGAGCTCAAGGAGCCGCATCGAATACTGGATGCTCGCGGCGGCCTTCACGCTCGAGGCTATCGAGGTGCAGACGAGGTCGTTGAGCTGGTAGGCGGCCATGCCGAGGATGGTCGGCGCGATGAGGGCCAGGACCTTGCGCATGCCCGGATTGCGGAAGGCCCGCCCGAGGCCGATGAAGCCGAAGCGGAAGCCGGCGCGGAGCACGGCGGGCAGCTGGCAGGCGGCCTGGACCAGGCCGCCGACCAGGACGCCGACGGCCATGGCCCTGGCGGGATTGCCCGCCAGGCCGCCGACCAGGGCGGGCACGGCGATGAAGCAGAGGTTGAAAAGGATGGGGCCGAGGGCCGAGGGCGTAAAGACGCCGATCGAGTTGAGGATGCCCTGAAAGAGGGCGGCCAGGGAGACAAGGCCGAGAAAGGGGAACATGAGCTGCGTGAGGACGATGGTCTCGGCGGGATCGGACTTGAAAAGGAGGGTGACGAGCCAGGGCGTCGCCGCGATGCCGAGGGCTATCGTGGCGGTGACGGAGACGACGAGGACGGTCAGGGTCGCGGAGAGGAATTCCCTCGTCTTCGCGTCGTCCTTGTCCTGCAGGTAGCCGGAAAAGGTCGGGATGAAGGCGACGGTGATCGAATTCTCGGCGAAGAGGCGCCGCATGAAATTCGGGATCTGGAAGGCGACGGTAAAGGCCTCCGCCAGGCTCCCGGTGCCGATGAAGCCGGCCTTGGTCATTTCGCGGACCAGGCCGAGCACCCGCGAGACCAGGGTCAAGAGGGAAAGCTTGCCGCCCTCCTTGAGCATCTTGGAGGCGCCGGAGGCCGCCGCGGCGGGGGCGTTGACTTCGTCGGACATTCCGCAAGGCTATACCGAAGGAAGGTCTGGGGGCAAGACGCCCTGTTATTTGACATCATGGAGATTATGAACGAGGCTTTCCTTGAAGGATCCGGGACGAGCGCCCGCTTGTCCACGGGAAAGGTAGACTTATGCGCCTCGGCATTCGCGGAAAGATCATCCTCCCGGCCGTCGGACTCATCACGGTCACGGTGCTCGCGACCTCCCTCTTGGCATACAGCCTGCAAGCCAGGACCCTCAACGAACTCATGCGCTCCACGACGGACGCGAAGCTCAAGGAAATCTCGGACCGGATCGACCGGCTCGACGCGACCGTCGCCACGCTCAAGGCCTCCTCCGCGGGCAACTACCTCCGCATCGCCAGGGCCGTGGCCCAGGTCGTGGCGGCCAATCCCGCGATCCTGGCCCCGGAACGGATCACCGCCCTGGCCAAGACGGTCGGCGTCGACGAGATCCACGTCACCGACGAAAAGGGCGTGCTCCGCTGGGGCAACGTCGCCGGCTTCTACGGTTTCGATTTCTCGAGTTCCGAGCAAACGAAGCCCTTCCTCAAGATGCTGACCGATCCGACCTTCGAACTCGCCCAGGATCCCCAGGAACGGGGCGCGGACAAGGTCCTGTTCCAGTACATCAGCGTGCCGCGCCGCGACAAGCCCGGCATCGTGCAGGTCGGCGTGCGGCCCAAGGAACTCCAGGACCTCCTCGCGGGCGCGAGCCTCCAGAGTCTCGTCGAGGGCGTCAAGGTCGGCGCGGACGGCTACGTCTATGTCCTCGATCCCGCGGGCAAGGTGGAAGCCCACACCCTGAAGGAGCGCATCGGCCGCGACCTTTCCGCGGAATCCTTCGCCAAGGCGATCCTCTCGGCCAAGAACGGCAACCTCGACTACCTCTATGACAGCGGCCGCGTCTTCGCCTCCTTCGCGGAGCGGCAGGGCAAGATCCTCGTCGCGGCCATACCGGTGGAGGAGATGACGGGCCGGCTCCGGATCCTCGTTTCGGGACTGGCCACGGCGACCCTGCTGGCGATCGCCGGCTCCATCCTCGTCCTCGCCTTCCTGACCGGCAGGATCGCGAAACCCCTCGTGCGCGGGGTGGAATTCGCCGACGCGCTCAAGGAGGGCCGCCTCGACGCGGAACTCGACGTGCGCCGCAACGACGAGACCGGCCGCCTGGCCGAGGCCCTCCGCGCGATGCTCGGCTCCCTGCGCTCCGTCGTCGGCGACGTGCAGGGCTCGGCGGGCGACCTGGCCGCCAAAAGCCGGAGCCTTTCCGCCTCCAGCCAGGAGCTTTCCGAAGGCGCGACCGAACAGGCCGCCTCCATGGAGGAGGTCAGCGCCTCCCTGGAGCAGATGGGCGCCAACATCCGCCAAAGCGCCGAGAACGCCGACCGGGCCAAGGCCATAGCGGAACGGATCGCCGTGGACGCCAAATCCGGCGGATCGGCGGTCCGGGAGATGGTCGGAGCGATGCGGACCATCGTCGAAAAGACCACCATCATCGAGGAGATAGCGCGGCAGACCAACCTCCTCGCGCTCAACGCCGCCATCGAGGCGGCCCGCGCGGGCGAGGCCGGCAAGGGCTTCGCCGTCGTCGCGAGCGAGGTGCGCAAGCTCGCCGAGCGGAGCCAGGCGGCCGCGGGCGAGATCAACACGGTTTCGGGAGCCTCCCTCGAAAAGGCGGTCGCGGCCGGAGCGAGCATCGACACGCTGGTGCCGGCCATCGCCTCCTCCACCGACCTCGTCCAGGACATCGCCGCGGCCAGCGCCGAACAGGATTCCGGCGTCCGGCAGATCAGCACGGCGGTGCTCCAGCTCGACAAGGTGGTCCAGCGCAACGCCGGCAGCGCCTCCGAGCTCGTCGGCATGGCGGCCGAGCTCGCGGACATCGCCGAGCGGCTCGTCGCCTCCGTCGGCTATTTCAGGCTCGCCTCCGGGGGGGCCTCGGACGGCGCTCCCGGCCGCGGGGAAGAAGCGAAGGCCCTCGCGGTCCTCGACCAGGAGGCCCCGGAGGCGCTATAACAGGGCATGCCCATACGACTCATCGCCCTCGACCTCGACGACACCCTCCTCAGGGAGGACCTGACCATCTCCCCGGCCAACATCGAGGCCCTTCGCGCCGCCCACCGGGGCGGCGCGAAGATCGTCCTCGCCTCCGGCCGCAACATCCACGGCATGCGGGCCTACGCCCACGCCCTCGGCCTCGAGGGGCCGGACGACTTCCTGATCTGTTCCAACGGCGCCGAAATCGTGGAAACCGCGACCGGAAGGCGCCTCTACGAACGGCGCATGAGCCCGGAGCTCTGCCGCGAGGTCGCCGCCGCACTCGCCGAGCGCGGCTTCCCCTGGCAGGTCTACGAGGAAGGCCGCATCCTGGCGAGCGGCCGCAATCCCTGGACCGAGGAGGACACGCGCCTCACGGGCCAGCCCAACCTCCTCATCGAGGACTTCGAAAGCGTCTTCTCCCGCGGCCAGGTCAAGTACGTCGTCCCCGGCGACCCCGCCCTCATCGCCGGCCTCCGCGGGGAGTTCGCCGCCCGCTTCGCCGGCCGCGCCGAGGTCCTCATCTCCA
>JAEUJG010000025.1 GCA_016794765.1 Spirochaetaceae bacterium
CCCGCCTCGTAGGCGTAGGAAAGCCGCGCCCCGCAGCCCCGCGCGAAGGAATCGATGAGGGCAAAGCCGACCGTCCGCGCCTCCGTGGCGACGCGCGGATCCGCGAGCCCCGGTCCGTTGTCGGCCACGACGAGCTCGAAGCCGCCGTCATCGAGGCCCCGAACCGCGACGCGCGGGATCTCTCCCGCGGGCAACGCGTTCCGCAGGAGCTCCACCGCGATGAACACGAAGGCGTCGAGCTGGGAACTCGGCACGGTGACGCCGCTTTCGCTCTCCGCGTCCACGAGGATCTCGCAGGTCTCGGCGATGCTCCGGAGCACGTGCTCGGCGTCGAGCTCCTGGGATTCCGGCGTTTCCCGCAAGAGGGAATAAACCAGGGCCAGGGCGCCAACCCTGCTCTTGAGCGCGTCGAGGGCCGCGGCCGCGAGGTCGGCGCAGGTCGAGGCCTCGGTTGTTCCCGCTCCTTCCCGCTCCGCCGTTTCGCCCCGGCCGGCCGCGTTTCCCTGTCCCGCGCCGCAGGTTTCTCCGCGACAGCGTTCCAGATTCTGCGACTCGAGGGCGATGATGGACTGGATGATCTGCAGGGTGTTGTTGACCCGATGGTCGAGCTCGTGGATCAGTCCCTCGCGCTCCCTGATGGCTTCGTCCAGCCTGGTGTTGGCCGTCTTGTAGTCGTGGATGTCCTCGACCGCGCAGATGAGGTGGGTAACCCTGCCGGTCTCGTCGCGGAGGGGAACCTTGGTGCTCCGCGACCAGCGCGGCCGTCCGGCCGGATCTTGGTAGTCGGGGTAACGGCTCTCGATCACGGTGGATTCCGTGCCGCCGGCGAGGATGTCGCGATCGGCCTCGATGTGGGCTTCCCGCGATTCGGCGTCGTCCGCGACCTCTTCGAAGCGCTTGCCGATGATTTCCCGCTCCGGCGGGTAGCGCAGGCGGAAGGCCTTGTTGACGACGGTGTAGCGTCCCTCGGCGTCCTTGACGAAGAGGCCGACCGGGCAGGCGTCGATGATGGACTGGAGAAAGTCTCGGCTGCGCCCGCCGTGGCGCTTGTCGGTCTCGGGGGAGCCCAGGTCCTGGATCACGACGAGGTAGCCCACGGTCTGGCCGCGCTCCTGGTCGGGAATGAGGTCGATCTGCGTATGGAAGAGCCGGCCGCTCCGGTTCTTGAGCCGTTTTTCGAAGCTGATCCGCGCGCCGCCGAGCGCCTCGCGTAGGTAGGGGGCGACCTCCTCGATGAGTTCCTTGTCCCAGAATTCCGAGATGCGCTTGCCGACGAGCTGGCTCGCGGGCTTCCCGATGAAGGACTCGTAGGCTCGGTTGACGTAACGGCAGGTGAGGGTCGAGTCGGTATAGCCTATGAGATGGGGCAATAGGTCAAAGACGCTCCGGGCGCGCGAGTCGAACATTTTTTCCTCACTCCGGCCGCCGAGGCTTCGGCGGCGCTCCACTTGTTTAATTACGAAGGGCCGGGGCCGATGAAACTTAAGTATAGCGCGGAAGCGCTTGGCTGCAAGAT
>JAEUJG010000037.1 GCA_016794765.1 Spirochaetaceae bacterium
CGGCTACCAGGGCCTGGCCTACGAGGGGGTGCCCGTCCTGCCCGCGATCGGCAAGGCCCTCGGCTTTTTCTTCAACGCCCTCTTCGGCTTCACGAGTCCCGAGGCCATCGCCTTTCCGATCACGTCGCTCGGCGCGGTCGGCGGCGCCCTGGGCCTCGTGCCCCGCTACCTGAAGGAGGGCCTCATCGGCGCGAACGACATCGCGGTCTTCACCGCGATGGGCATGTGCTGGTCGGGCTTCCTTTCCACCCACACGGGCATGATGGACGCCCTCGGCCGCCGCGACCTCATCGGCAAGGCCCTGGCCTCCCATTCCCTGGGCGGCCTCGCCGCGGGCGTTTTCGCCCACTACCTCTTCCTGGCCCTGCGCGCCCTCGGGGCCCTCTGACCGAGGACGGGCTTGGCGCCGGGGCCCCGGGCCGGCGCCCGGCCGGGCGAAGCCGGGGTGGAGGCCGGGGTGGGTTCCCGGGCGGAGGCCCGGCGCCCCGGTCCCGGGCTCTTACTTTTTCGTCATAAAAGCTTCCTCCGGCGGAAGAAGGGGCCGGGCCCCGAGACTCGGGACCGGCCTCCTCGTATAATGCGGCCAGGAGAAATCATGAGCCTCATACAAGCCTGCGTTCTCGGCCTCGTCCAGGGCCTCGCGGAATTCCTTCCGGTTTCCTCGAGCGGCCACCTCGTCCTCTTCAAGGACCTCCTCGGATTGTCCGAGGTCCCCCTCCTTTACGACGTCATCCTCCACCTCGCGACCCTCGTCGCCGTCCTCATCGTCTTCCGGCGCCGCATCCTCGGCATCCTCGCCTCGCTCGGCCGCTGGATCGCCCGGAAGAACGGGCGCGAGGACGCCGCGAACCTCGCCATCGTCGGCCCCCTCCTCCTGGCGACCGTCGTCACCGCCGCCATCGGCTTCGGCATCCAGAAGATCCTGCCGACCGAGGGGGTCCGCCTCGTCTCCATCGAGCTGCTCGTGACCGCCGCGGTGCTCGCCGCCTCGGCCTTGCTGAAGCCCGGCGCCAAGGGCTACGCCGACATCGGACTCGGCGAAGGCCTGGCCATCGGCGTGGCCCAGGGCCTCGGCGTCTTCTCCGGCATCAGCCGCTCCGGCTTCACGATCACCGCCGGTCTCGCGGCGGGCATGAAGCGGGAGGAGGCGGGCGAATTTTCCTTCCTCCTGGCCATCCCCGCGATCCTCGGCGCCTTCGTCCTCGAGCTCAAGGATCTCGGCTCCCTGACGGCCTCCGTGGAGCCCCTGCCCCTGGCCGTCTCCGCCCTCGTGGCCTTCCTGAGCGGCCTCCTGGCCCTGAGCCTCCTCATGCGCATCGTCAAGCGCGGCAAACTCGCCTGGTTCGCCGTCTACCTCGTGCCCGTCGGCTTGGCGGGACTCTTCCTCCTCTAAAAAGGCGCCGATAGGTATCAGAGGAGGGAGCTGCCCTACATGCGTGATTCAACCGACAGATCCTCCCGCGGAGCCGGTCCGGCGATCGGCGAGGCCTTGAGCCCGGCCCGCGCCCAAGCCGGGAGCCTGGGGCTCAAGGCGCTCGGCGCCATCCTCGCGGCCGCGGCCGCCTACCTCCTCCTCGCCCTCTCCCTCGTCGCCGGGGGAGGGGAGGGGCCCGGCTTCCTCGCCGCGGCCGGCCGGCCCCTCTATGCCGCCTTTTCCTGGGCCGGTTTCTACGTGCCCCTCTGGCTGGCCCTGGCCGCCCTCCTGGACTTCCTGCCGGGCTTCAGGCCCGGCGCGCTTTTTTGCCTGGCCGCCTCGGTCCTTCCCTTCCTCCTCGTCGCCGCCTTCGCGCGCCTTTCCGCCGATCCCGCGCGGAGCCTGGGCTCCTATCCCTTTCTCGAGGCCCTGGGCCTTCCCGCGATCGGCGTCTCGCTCGGGCTGGCCGTTCTCTTCCTCTGTCTCATCATCGCCCGGCTGGCCCTGCGCCTTTTCTCCGGCGCCGCCTATTCCGCCGACGGATGGCGTGACGGCTACGGCCGCGAGGAGTACCGCCGCGAGCCCGGGGTTCGGCCCGGCCTGCCCTTGGCCCTCCTCGGCGCGCCGGCCTCCGCCGAGGCCCGCAGGCGCGATTCCGAAGAGCCCGACGGGGGCGGGGATCCGGTCGAGGCGACGGTGGCCGGCCGCGAGAGCTTCGCGCCCGGCGCCGATCCCTTCGCCTCGGCTTCCACCGCTCCCCCGGCCGACCCCTTGGCCGGCCAGGCGGCCTATCGCTTCAAGGTGCCGAACCTGCCGCCGCCTCCGCGCCTCCGCTGCCTCGACGAGGGGGGGGGCGAGGCCGCTCCGCCGACCGAGGCGGGGAAGCGCGCGCCCGCTCCAGCTTCCGCGTCCGCGTCCGCGCTTGCGCCCGAGTCCGCGCCGATGGCGCCGATGGCGTTTCGGCCCGAGGGCGTCGCCGAGCCGGACCCCGAGCCCGAATCGCCGGCCGAGGCGCCGATCCCCCTCTTCTTCGGCGGCGACCGCGGCACTGCGGCTCCGGCCGTAATGGCGAAGACCCCGGCCGGGCAGGCGCCGAAGTCTGCCGCGCGGGACGCGGGGAGCGCCGCGGCCGAGGCCCCTTCCGCCCACGCCGCGGCGGCCGTCATCGAGATTCCCGGCGCCCGACCCGTGGAGGTCGTGTCCGTGCCTCCCGTCCACGCGGCCCCGACCGAGCCGGCGGCCAAGGAGGCCGCCATCGCGCGGATCCTGGCGCGGAAGCGGGACAAGCCCTACGCCGTGCCGGTGGAAGGCATCCTCACGGCCTATCCCGACGGGCAGTACTGGATCGTCGACGAGAAGACTCGGCGCTCCGCCGAGGTCCTCCGGGACACCCTGGCGGAATTCGGCATCGAGGCCGAGGTCACGGGCATCCGCAAGGGGCCGGTCATCACGATGTTCGAGATCCTGCCCGCCCCGGGCGTGAAGCTCTCCAAGATCACGAACCTCGCGGACAACATCGCCCTCCGCCTGGCCGCCTCGAGCGTGCGCATCGTCGCGCCGATCCCCGGCAAGCATGCCGTGGGCATCGAGGTCCCGAACGAGCGCCGCTCCATCGTGTCCCTGCGCGAGATCGTGGAAAACGAGGCCTTCCGGACGGCGAAGATGGAGATCCCCGTCATCCTCGGCAAGGACATCGCCGGCGAGGCGCAGTTCATCGACCTCGTGCAGACGCCCCACCTCCTCATCGCGGGCGCGACGGGCTCCGGCAAGTCCGTCTGCGTGAATTCGCTCATCCTCTCCATCCTCTTCCGCCGCTCGCCGGAGGAGGTCAAGCTCGTCCTCATCGACCCCAAGATCGTCGAGCTCAAGCTCTACAACGACATCCCCCACCTCCTGACGCCGGTCATCACGGAACCCAAGCGCGCCTTCCAGGCCCTGCAGTACTGCATCTGCGAGATGGAGAGGCGTTATGCGATGCTGGACCGCGTCGGCGTGCGGGACATCAAGAGCTACAACCGGAAGATCAAGGAGAAGGGTCTGGCGCAGGAGCGCCTGCCCTACATCGTCGTCGTCATCGACGAATTCGCCGACCTCATGGCCACGACGGGCAAGGAGCTCGAGTCGACCCTGGCGCGCCTGGCGGCGATGTCCCGCGCCGTCGGCATCCACCTCGTGCTCGCGACCCAGCGCCCCTCCATCGACGTCATCACCGGCCTCATCAAGGCGAACATCCCGAGCCGCATCGCCTTCATGGTCGCCTCCAAGTTCGACAGCCGCATCATCGTGGACATGGTCGGCGCGGAGAAGCTCCTCGGCAAGGGCGACATGCTCGTAGCGAGCGCCTGGGATCCCTTCCCCATCCGCATGCAGGGCGCCTATGTCTCCGAGGAGGAGGTCGAGCGCGCCGTGGACTTCGTGAAGACCCTGGGCGAGCCCGAATACATCGACGAGGAAATCTTCATCGACGACGAGGAGGAGGACTCCGGTCCCTCCCTCTTCGACGACGGCGACGGGGACCCCCTCTTCGAGCAGGCCCTGGAGATCGTCCTGCAGCAGGGCAAGGCGAGCGCCTCCTTCATCCAGCGCAAGCTCAAGATCGGCTACAACCGCGCCGCCCGCCTCGTGGAGCTCATGGAGGAGCGCGGCATCGTCGGCCCCGCCCAGGGCTCCAAGCCGCGCGACCTCGTGCGCAATCCCGACATCGCGGGCCGCTCCGACGCGGGCCGCTCGGCGCGCGGCGGCGAGACGGGCGATCCGCGCCAGCCGAGCCTCATGGCCCGTCTCGAAACCCTGCCCGGCGAAGGCGTCCACACCGAGGGCGCGGCCGCCTCCGGAGGGGGGCTCGCGGAGGACTAGGCGCCGCGACGGCCGGGGGCCGGGTTTCGCGCTCCTACCCGCCCGCCCGCCGCCTCTCTCGGTCCGCCCTCGAGTTGCGGACGCCGCGGCCATCAAGTATCCTTAAGCCATGCGCAGTCCCATCCGCCGCGTGCTCTATTCCCGCCTCCTGGCGGCAATTTTCGCGAGCGGGCTGCTCACGGGCCTTGGTTGCGTCACCGCCGGCGTCCTGCTCTTCCGGGGCTATATGGACCGGGCCCTGGCTGCCAGCGAGGCCGAGGCGCTCAAGCGCGTCGAGGTCTTCAACCTCGTCATCGGCAAGGTCGTCCGGGACCAGGAGTCCCGGGGCACCTCCGCCCTGAAGGCCCTCGACGCCCGCTTCGCCGACCGCGCCTCGGCCCGGGCCGCCGGCCTCGAGGGCCTGCGCGCCGTCGCCGCGGAACTCGGCGTCGACGAGGTGTATTTCATCGGCGACGACGGCCGGGTCTTCGCCACCTCCTTTGAGCCGGACCAGGGCCTCGACCTCTTCAGTTTCGGCGGCCCCACGGAGCTCTTGCTCAAGGCGCTGTACGGCTCGGGGCGCCTCGAGTCGCCGGGCATCACCGGTTCGACCCAGACCGGCAACATCAACGACTACCA
Organism: Spirochaetaceae bacterium; assembly: GCA_016794765.1. Lineage (GTDB taxonomy): Bacteria > Spirochaetota > Spirochaetia > Treponematales > Rectinemataceae > JAEUJG01. The sequence goes on from JAEUJG010000037.1 coordinate 4,889, forward strand.
GTATTTCGGGCCCGCAGGCAAGGATTTCGTCATCGAGGTGTCCAGCCGGCTTTCCTCGATGATCGGCCGCGCCTATCCCGGCCATGACTACGGGAGCCTGGCCGCCGCTCTCTTCGGGGCGGATCGGGCTTCCGGACCGGTGAGCATCCTCGATTACCTGGACCGCGCGGGCAATTCCTGGATCCACGAGAGGGCTTCCTCCCCGGAGACCGCGGAGCGCCTCGCGGCTTCCGCCGGCACGCCAGACTCCCTGGAGTGGACCGAAGGCCGGCATCGACTGTTCCTCAAGAGGATCAATCTTCCCTCCTTCCACCAGGCGATGACCCTTTACGTCCTGTTGCGGGCGGACGAGAGCTATTACTATGGCTTCATCGTCATTTCCCTCGTCGTCGCCCTGGTCGTCCTGGGCGGCTCCTCCTTCGCCGCCTTCCTGGCGGCGAGGAAGTCGCTCGGCCCCAAGGTCACCTCCCGGCTCGAGTCGCTCTCGGCCGCGATGGGCAGGGTAGGCAAGGGCGGCGACCTCGGCCTCCTCGACGACCGCTTCGACGACGAGATATCCGACATCGGCCGCAGCGCCGCGGAGATGGTGTCGACGATCCTCGCGGACCGCGAGGAGCTCCGCGCCCTGGCCCGTCGGCTCGAGGAGGAGATCGTGGAGCGGGAGCGGAAGGGGGCGGCCCTCGAAAACGCCTTGGACGCCAACCGGGAACTGCTCCGCGAGGTGGACCACCGCGTCAAGAACAACCTCCAGTTCATGGCCAGCCTGGCCAGGCTCGAAGCCGGGCGCGCGGCTCCGGAAACGGCGCGGGTGCTCGCGAAAATGGAGCTGCGCTTCCTCGGGATGGCCCAGGTCCAGGATCTCATCGGCGCCGAGCCCCAGCTCGGCAGGATCGAAATGGCCGGCATCCTCGAGGATCTCGTGGACCGCGTCGCGCAGCAGGCGGGATGGCGGGGCGCCGCGGTCCGGATTTCCGCCGAGGCCCGGCTCCGCGCGGACGACGCCACGGCGGCCGCCCTGGCCGCCTGCGAACTCGCCGACAACGCCTTTCGCCACGCGATGCCGAAGGGCCGCGGGGGCTTTGAGCTCAGGCTCGTGGTCCCGTCCGAGGGCGGCTTCGTCATGGAGGCGGAGGACGAGGGGTCGTATCGCGGCGGACCGGTGGAAGAGGGCCTTGGCCTAACCATCGTGCGCGCCTTGGCAGCCCAGCGCGGCGGGCGCGCCGAGTTCGGCCCTTCGGGCCGCGGCGGCTTCCTCGCGAAGGTCGTCGTCCCGCCCGCCTCCGCTTGACCCTCCCCGGGCCCGCCGCGGCGTCGCGCCGTCGACGGCCGGGACCGACGCGGAGGCGCGGCCTCGAGCTTCGCGCCCCGCCGCCGCGGTCCGCGGAGCCTCCCCCCTGATTCAGCAAAAGGCCCTTCCCGGGCTATGATGCCCGCGGGCGCGGGCCCGGGAGGGAAGAAGGATGCGGCGGATCGGCATAATCGGGGGCGGCCAGCTCGGCCGCATGGCCATCGAGGAGGCGGGCAAGTACGGCGCGCGGGTGGCGGTGTTGACGCCCGAGGAGGGCTCGCCCGGCGCGGAGCTCGCCGCCGAGGCCCGGGTCGGCTCCCTCGCCGACTTCGACGCGATGGTCGATTTCGGCCGGCGCTTCGAGGCCGTCTCCTACGAGATCGAGCACGTCAACGTCGCGGCCCTCCGCGAGCTCGAGCGGCTCGGCGTCGCGGTCCTGCCCGGCGCGGCCGTGCTGGAGCTGATCCAGGACAAGGGCGCTCAGAAGGAGCTTTGGGCCGCCGCGGGCCTCCCGCAGGCCGCCTGGGCCGAAGTTCCGGGTCTTGCGGCCGGCGCCCCCGCTCCTGGCCCCGCGGAGCTCGCCGCGGCCGCCGCGCGCGTCGGGGGCTTCCCCGCGATCCAGAAATCCCGGCGCGGCGGCTACGACGGCAAGGGCGTCCGCCTCCTCGCCTCCGCGGAAGCCGAGGCCCTGCCGGGGCCGAGTTTCCTGGAGGAGCGGATCGACTTCGCGAAGGAACTCGCCGTCGTCGTGGCCCGCGGGCCCGACGGCGCCATGGCCGCCTACCCCTGCGTGGAGATGGTCTTCGACGAGCGCGCCAACCTCTGCGACTCGGTGCTCGCGCCCGCCCAGGCGTCGGAGGCCGTCCGGGAGCGCGCGCGGGAACTTGCCCTGGCCTGCGTGGAGGCCCTGGACCGCGCGTCCCGCGCGGAGGGCCGCCCGGGCGCCGGCGCGGTCGGCGTCTTCGGCGTGGAGATGTTCCTGACCCGGGACGGCCGGGTCCTCGTCAACGAGGTCGCGCCGCGGCCGCACAACTCGGGCCACTTCACGATCGAGGCCTCCGCCTCGAGCCAGTTCGACCAGTACCTCCGGATCCTCCTCGGCCTGCCCCTCGGCTCGGCCGAGCTCCTGCGGCCCGCGATGATGATCAACCTCGTCGGCGAGCCGGGCGCCTCGGGCGAACCGGAGTACGCGGGGCTCGAGGCGGCCCTGGCGGTGCCGGGCGTCGCGGTCCACCTCTACGGGAAGCGCGAGGTGCGGCCCTTCCGCAAGATGGGCCACCTCACCGCCGTCGGCGCGACCGCGGAGGAGGCCATGGCCAGGGCCCGCGCGGCCCGGGCGGCGGTCAGGGTCGTGGCGCGTTAGGCGCTCTCGTTTTGCCTTTCCTCCTTCGCGAAGCGGAGGAGGAGCACCGCGAGGAGGATGAGGGCGCCGCCCGCCAGGGCTCCGGGCCCGAGCCTTTCGCCGAGGAAGGCGTAGGCCATCGCCGCGGCGAAGATGGGTTCGCTGGAGGCGACCAGGTTGACCGTCCCCGCGGGGAGGAGGGCCAGGCTCGCGTTGTAGAGGCCGAAGCCGAGGGCCGTCGGTCCGGCGGCCAGGAGGACGAGGAGCCACCAGGCCTCCGCGGGGCGGCCGGGCAGGAAGAGCCCGCCCGGGCCTACGGCCGCAGCCGGCAGGATGCCCGCGGGGAGCAGCCGCGCCGCGAGAAGGAAGAGCGCCGCTATCCCGAAGGAGTAGCAGACGTTGGTCCAGGGCGAGATGCCGCGGTTGGCGCCGCCCTTGCCGACGAGGCTGTAGGCCGCGTAGGCGAGGCCCGAGGCCAGGCCGGCCGCGACGCCGAGGGGTTCGGCCGCGCTGGCGCCTTGCGCGAAGATGCCCGAGACCAAGGCCGCTCCCGCGAGGGAAGCGAGGACGGCGGCCGCCTTGGCCCAGCCCGCGCGCTCGCGGAAGAACAGCCTTCCGAGAAGCACCGTGAAACCGCCCGAGGAGTAGACGAGGAGGGTGGCAGCGGCCGCGCCGTTCCTGACCACCGACAGGGTCCAGAGGATGTTGAAGACCGCGAGGACGGCGCCGTTCATCGCTAGGAAGGCCAGATCCTTGCCGGAGATCGCGAGCAGGCGTGGGGCCCTGAGCGCTAGGAAGACCGCGAGGGTCGCGGAGGCGAAAACGTCCCGCCAGACCGCGATGACGAGGGCGGGCACCCCGTGCCGCCGCGAAACCAGCGAAATGAGTATGCCCGTCAGGGAAAGAAAGATCGTGGCGACGACGGCGACGAGATAGCCCGAGGCGGCCGCGGTTATCGGCGCCTTCAGGCCTTCCGCCGACGCCTCCGCAGGGCTCAGGGAATTCGACATGGAGCCTCCTTTCCGCGCGTCGCCGTGATGCCGCGGGCGCGCGGGGTAGGCCATCAGGATGGCACGGAATGTGGTATTCGAAAATATCCACGTCTTGCCAAAAAAGATGATGCCACTTATCCTTGAGCCATGCGCCTTATCCTCGATCCATCCTCCACCGCCCCGCTCTTCAAGCAGGTCGCCGCCGAATTGCGCGAGCGCTGTCGTTCCGGCGCCTCGGCGCCGGGCACGCGCCTCCCGTCGACCCGCGCCCTGGCCGAGGAGCTCGGCGTGTCGCGCATCACCACGGAGGGCGCCTACGCGGAGCTCGAGGCCGAGGCCCTCGTGGAGCGGCGGCCGGGGAGCGGCACCTATGTCGCGCGCCGCGGCGGCGCCGGCGATCGCCGCGCCTACCCGGGCTCGGCGGGCGGGCGTTACGGAGCCGCGGCCGAGGCATCCAAGGCAGCCGAGCCGGCCCTGCCCCCCTGGCAGGCCGAATTCGCGCGCGGGGGCCCGGCCAGCGGCATCGAGCCGGGCCTCGGCATGGGCGGGACGCACGAAGAGGGCGTCATCGACTTTTCCTCGGGGCTGGCCGATCCGGCCCT
>JAEUJG010000064.1 GCA_016794765.1 Spirochaetaceae bacterium
CGCGGGCGCCGTCCGCGACTACGGCGATTCCGGCCGCTACGAGCGCGCGGGCGCCCGCCCCGGCGAGCGCGGCGGGGAACGGGGCGGCGACGAGCGCCGGGGCGAGCGCCGCGGCCGCCACGCCGAGGCCGAACCCGTCATCGCCGAGCCCGAGGCCCAGCGCCCCGTGCGCGACTTCACGAACAAGATCAAGATCGGCTCGGAGGTCTTCGACCTCGCCGTGGACAAGAAGAAGAAAAAGCTCGTCACCCTCGACTGGCCCAGGCTCGCCAAGATCCGCGGCGAGCTCGACCGCGACAACCTCGGGATCTACAAGGGCGTGAAGGGCGTCATCCACGTCGGCCACCGGAAGCTCCTGGAGGGCGAGAAGCTCGAGCTCATCCTGAAGCTCGCTCCCTGGCTCGAGCCCGAGCGCGACCTCGAGCGCGACTGGCCGCGCCGCCGCAACTTCCAGGCCGCGGAGGACCTGGGCGCCCTCATCGAGGCCCTCGACCACGTCCTCCAGGTCGCCCGCGCCAAGGACCAGTCGTCGGAACTCGGCTTCGTCGCCCTCTTCACCGACGGCGAGGGCGCCTACTGGTTCCGCTGCTCCCGAGGCTTCCACACCGCCCTCAACGAGAGCGTCGCCTCCCTGGACGCCCTCGCTGACGCCCTGGGCGAGTCCGGCAGCGCCGCGCAGAAGGAGAAGGTGAGCGCCCTCTACCGCAAGCTCACGGGCTTCTTCGAGTAGGGGAGCCCGCGCGACTCGCGCCTGGTCACCGCGAGCCGCGCCCGCCCCCCCGGCGCCCGATCCTGCCCCGGGGCCCGCGCCACCAGCCGGCCGCGCCCCGCCGGCGGCCACCGCGCCTCGCCCCGGGCCTCCCCCCGCCCCCCTGAGCTTGCGGAAGAGCGGTCCCTTTCGCTATAATCCCCCCAATTCTACGACGCCACGAGGGATACCATGTCCGACGACCAGAGCAAGCAGGAAGAACGCGCCGCCGTCGCGGCCAAGGCCGCGGCGACCGATCCGGCCGCCGACGCCGCCGCCGACGAGGGCGCCGAGCGCAGCCTCCCCGAGCAGGCCCGCGTCCGCCGCGAGAAACTCGCCAAGCTCCAGGCCGCCGGCAAGGACCCCTTCGCCATCGTCAAGTACGACCAGACCCACCATTCGGTCGAGATCAAGGAAGGCTTCGAGAGCCTCGACGGCCGGGAAGTCTCCATCGCCGGCCGCATGATGTCCTTCCGCGACATCGGCAAGGCCTCCTTCATCGACGTCCAGGACCGCGACGGCCGCATCCAGGTCTACGCCAAGGCGGAGAACATGGGCGAGGAGCCCTACGCGGCCCTCAAGACCTACGACCTCGGCGACATCATCGGCGTCAAGGGCAAGGTCTTCAAGACCCGCCGCGGCGAGATCTCCGTGGAGGTGTCCGAAGTCACCCTCCTCGCCAAGGCCCTCGAGCCCCTGCCGGAGAAGTTCCACGGCCTCAAGGACACCGAGGTGCGCTACCGCCGCCGCTACCTCGACCTCGTGATGAACCGCGACACGATGGACACCTTCCGGAAGCGCACCAGGATCATCTCCTCCATCCGCGAGTACCTCGACGGCCGCGACTTCATCGAGGTGGAGACCCCCATCCTGTCCACCATCGCCTCCGGCGCCGCGGCCCGCCCCTTCACTACCAAGTCCAACGCCCTCAATCTCCAGCTCCACCTCCGCATCGCGACCGAGCTGTACCTCAAGCGCTGCATCGTCGGCGGCATGGAGCGCGTCTACGACATGGGCAAGAACTTCCGGAACGAGGGCATCGACATCCGCCACAACCCCGAGTTCACGATGATCGAGCTCTACCAGGCCTACGCCGACTACAACGACATGATGGAACTCTGCGAGAACCTCGTCGCCAACGCCGCGGTCAAGGCCACCGGCTCCACCAAGGTGACCTACCAAGGCACCGAGATCGAGTTCAAGGCCCCCTGGCGCCGCCTCACGATGATCGACGCCGTCAAGACCTACGGCGGCCCGGACTTCGCGAACGTCAAGACCGACGAGGAGGCGCGGAAGCTCGCCACCGAGCTCGGCCTCGAGGACGAGCTCAAGAAGAAGCTCAAGGACTGCACCAAGGGCGACATCCTCAACGCCGCCTTCGAGAAGTTCGCGGAGGAGCACCTCGTCCAGCCGACCTTCATCCTCGACTACCCGACGGACATAAGCCCCCTCACCAAGCAGAAGCCCGGCGACCCCACAATGACCGAGCGCTTCGAGGGCTTCGTCTACGGCCGCGAGATCTGCAACGCCTACTCCGAGCTCAACGACCCCATCGTCCAGCGCGACCGCTTCGCCCAGCAGGCCAAGGAGCGCGAGCTCGGCGACGACGAGGCCTACCCCTTCGACGAGGACTTCTGCTCCTCCCTGGAGGTCGGCATGCCCCCCACGGGCGGCATGGGCATCGGCATCGACCGCATCGTCATGTTCCTCACCGACGCCTACTCGATCCGCGACGTCATCCTCTTCCCGACGATGAAGCCCACGGAGTGATCCGGCGATGGGCGCGTCGGCGCCGTAGGCGATGATAGGGAGCGCCCGGTCTTTTGGCCGGGCGCTTTCCTTTTAAGCCGCGTCGGCGGCAAAAGGGGGAGCACCGCCCCGGGCCAAACCGGGAAGCGCGTTGGGCGGACAAGGCGGCGGCGGGCCTTCCAAGGACCGCGCGGGACGGGTCCCGCCGGCGGACGCCGTCCCCCGCTTCCGCGGGGGCGGCGCCCGCCGGCACCCGTCGTCCCGCCCGTACTTCCGGGAAGGCGGAGGCCGCCATCGTACACACCCCGCCGCCCGATAGCCAGGTGCGCGCTTCCCGGCCATCCTCCGCGCGGCTGACGCCTGGAGGCACGCGGCTCCCCCTCGCTTCGGCCTCCTCGGGCGCGCGTTGCGCGCCCTCCGGTGGCCTTCGCTACCCCCACTTCGTTAGTAAGAGACTCTAATATTTCTCCTGCGATCGGAGGCGATTCGACGCGCTTTTGCCCCGGCGGTGCGTCGTACGCCCCGTAAGGCGGGCGGGGGGTGGTGACTTGGTTCTTCACGGCTGTTATGACGCTTGGCTGAATGGGAAATCCCTCTGGCCAAGTAACGGCTGCGTCTGGTCTTGGCGTATTTATCGACAGGACGCATGCTGGGTAACCATAAACCGCGGAGTGTTTTCGTTAAGGTGGTCTAAATGGATAGGCCATCGGTCTAGGGAGATCGACGGATTTCGGTAAATCCTACGCAGGAAAAGACTTGACGGATGGAGGATTTGGAGCGATCATCAAGCGATCGCCTAACCTTAGGCTGAAGAGTGATAAAATCTTATAAGAAAGTAAAGCCGGAAGGCCTAAATAGCCGACTGTTTATGGAATGAAAAAGTATGTTGCTGAAATGAAATATGGTAATTAGAAGGAACAATATAATATTCGTAGGAATGGCAAAGAAAGGATAGCAAATGTCAGTTCTTGTTATGCATAACTACTATGATAAGAAAGATATTGATGAAGCCTTGAAGAGTGAAAACAAGATAACTGGTCCTATATGGCAGAACTATGACCATATGTTAAATAAAACCATTGAGTATGTAAATGAATATGTGGAGAAATACAAAAACGAATACTTAGAATATAATAAATGGATAAACCTATTTGAGGAACATAAGAAAGAGTTTCTCAATGAAATGACTGTGAAAAATACTTCATTGTATAATGATAAATTTCCATGGGCACTTAGCTTCTTTGATTACCTGTATCATGAGAGTAAAGTACGCGAACCTAATGAGTATGATTTATTCCTAAATGAGTGCGGAGGAATAAATGACGAGATTATGATGAATAATAATAGAGTGAATGAAGAATTGCAGCTACCGAGCGAAATTTATGATAAAGCAACTAGCTGGTTAAGAAATAAGTTTTTCAACGATAAGAATAAGTGGATCAGGAAAGCAGAAATACTGGACGATATATTAACCAATGAAGAAATTGATTATTACATAATGAATACAGCAGTAAGTTATAGGAATTCGACAAACTATAATAGAAATATCAATTATGATTCTATTGATTTGTTGTTTATCTCTAGAGGCCATAGATTTTCTGTATTCCAGGTGTGGTACCAAAATTACACCAGGCTAGACTTCGATGCACATAGAAACATAGTTAAAGTAAAGTCAAGGGAAGATG
>JAEUJG010000128.1 GCA_016794765.1 Spirochaetaceae bacterium
ATGCCCCTCGTCCTCTGCGGCCTCTCCATGGGCTTCGCGGCCAGGACGGGGCTCTTCAACATCGGGGCCGAGGGCCAGTACATCGTCGGCCTGACGGCCGCCCAGTTCGTGGCCCACTTCGGGCCCCAGGTGCCCGGCCTCCATTGGCTCCTCGCCCTCGCCGCGGCCGCCCTGGCAGGCGCGGCCTGGGGCGGACTCGTCGGCTGGCTCAAGGCGAAGTACGCGGTCTCCGAGGTGGTGGCGACCATCATGCTCAACTACGTCGCCTACTTCCTGTCGCGCTTCCTGACCCAGCTGATCCCCGGCGCGAACACCTACCGGACGCCGAACCTTCCGGAGACCGCCCGGCTTACCAACGAGCTGATCCGGGGGATGACGAACGGCTCCCGGCTGAACACCGGCCTCTTCGCGGTGATCCTCTGCGTGGTCCTCTACTGGTTCGTCATCGAGCGCACCCGGCTCGGCTTCGAGCTCCGGGCCACCGGCCTCAACAAGGAGGCCGCGCGCTGCTCCGGCATCAAGGTGACGCGGAGCGTCGTCGTGTCGATGGGCTTCGCCGGCCTCTTCGCCGGCCTGGCCGGGGCCATCGTCGCCCTGGGCTCCTTCAGCCACGGGCGGGTCCTGGGCGGCTACGACAACTACGGCTTCAACGGCATCGCGGTCGCCCTGGTCGGCAACAGCACCGCCGGCGGCACGCTGGTGTCAGGCCTGCTCTTCGGCATGCTCGCCTCCGCCCAGCCCCTCATGCAGTCGCGCGACATCCCCAAGGTCATCACCTGGATCATTTCGGGCCTCGTCGTCGTCTTCATCTCGCTCCGCGCGGGCTTCAAGATGATCATGGAGTGGCGCCAGAAGCGCGTCGCCGAGGCGAAGGGAGCAAGGAACGATGAGTAACATATTCGGGATGATCCCCTCCGTCCTCATGATCGTGGCGCCCATCCTCATCGCCGCGATGGGCGGCCTCGTGTCCGAACGCGCGGGCGTCGTCAACATCGCCCTCGAGGGCCTCATGGCCATCGGCGCCTTCGCCGCGGCCACGACCCACGTCCTCCTCGAGTCGACCGTGCCGGGCTCCGAGTGGCTGGCCCTCCTCGTGGCGGCGGGCTCCGGCATGCTCTTCTCGCTGATCCACGCCTACGCCTCGATCAGCCTCAAGGCCGACCAGACGATCTCCGGCACCGGCATCAACCTCCTGTCCTCCGGCGTGACGATCTTCCTCTGCCAGATCATCTTCAAGCAGGAGCGCACCGAGCCCTACAAGCTCGGCATGGTGACGGGCTTCGGCGGCATCTACCCGACCGCCTGGATCGCCCTCGGCGTCCTCCTCGTCACCTGGTACGTCCTCTACAAGCGGCCCTTCGGCCTGCGACTCAGGGCCTGCGGCGAGCACCCCGCCGCCGCGGCCTCCGCCGGCGTGGACGTGCGGAAGATGCGCTACCTCGCCGTCCTCGCGTCGGGCGCCTACGCGGGCCTGGCGGGCGGCTGCCTCGTCCTCACGCAGACCATCCAGTACACGAACATGACCATCAACGGCGCGGGCTTCATCGCCCTGGCCGCGGTCAGCTTCGGCCGCTGGCTGCCGAAGGGCGTCCTCGGCTCGAGCCTCCTCTTCGGCTCCGCCGTCGCCCTCGCCATCTACATGGTCAACATCGAATCCCTCAGGGGCCTGCCGCCGGAGTTCTTCAGCATCATGCCCTATCTCATCACCCTCGTGACCCTCGTCATCTTCTCGGGCAAGGAGTACGCGCCACGCGCGGCCGGCCAGCCCTACGAGAAGGGCGCGAGCTAAGGGAGCAAGCATGAACGGACACCTGGACAAGCAGCACGGGCCCGAGGGCCTCGACCACTACCGGAACGGCACGCCGCACAACACGGCCAAGGCCGGCGAACTCGCGCCGACCGTCCTCATGCCGGGGGATCCCCTGCGGGCGAAGTTCATCGCCGAGCACTACCTCGAAGGCGCGAGGCAGGTCAACGGCGTGCGCGGCATGCTCGCCTTCACGGGAACCCACAAGGGCAAGACGGTCTCGGTGATGGGCTCCGGCATGGGCGGCCCCTCCATGGGCATCTACTCCTACGAGCTCTTCGCCTTCTACGGGGTCGAGCGCATAATCCGCATCGGCACCTGCGGCGGGCTCACGCCCGCCGTGGACGTCGGCGACCTCGTCATCGCGATGACCTCCAGCACCGATTCGAACTACGCCCACCAGTACAAGCTCAACGGCAGCTTCAGCCCGGCGGCCGACTTCGGCCTCCTCGAGGAGGCCGTCCGAGCCTCCCGCGGGAAGAAGATCCCCTACTGGGTGGGCGGCATCTT
>JAEUJG010000139.1 GCA_016794765.1 Spirochaetaceae bacterium
AATTCGGAGGATCATCATGAGGGCTCTTTCAAAACCGTGGATATCGAAGGGCGTCGCCGTACTCGCGCTCGCGCTTGCCGCCCTGGCCGCGCCGGGTTCCGCCCGCGCCTTTGCCCAAGGTGCTGGCGGCTCGGAAGGTCAGGCGTTCCTGTCCGGCACGACGATCGCCTTCGACCCGGTCTGGGATTCGGCCGCGCTCGCGGGAGGCCTGGCCGCTGCGCTCGGCTTACGGGCCCTGCTCGTCGCGCCCGAAGCCTCCGCCGCGACGCTCGGGGGACTCGACCCGAAGGTCTTGCCGCCGCTCGACGCCCTGGCCTGTTTTCCCTTCGATTCCCGGCTCGATCTCCTGTCCTCGGGTCTCACGGGAGCCGCCCTCGCCTATCCCGCCATCTTCGCGTTGGGCGCCGGTGAAGGCGAAGCGTTCCCGGCGGCCGCGGCCTATGGAGAGGCCCTGCTTTGGACCTATGCCCTCAAGAACGGCCTCAAGTACCTCTTCCCGAAGGCGCGGCCCTACGCCTACGGCGGCGGGGAACTTTCCTCGGGACTCCTCGAGGAGGCCCGGGAATCCTTTCCCTCGGGACATGCCGCCCTCGCCTTCTGCGCCGCCACGTCCTATGCGGTCCTGGCCCTCGAGCTTCTCCCCGAGAGGCCGGAGACGCCCTGGCTCGTCGCCGGCGGCTATGCGCTGGCCCTCGGGGCCTCCGGCCTCAGGGTCCTTTCCGGCAACCACTTCATCGTGGACGCCGCGGCCGGCGCCGCCCTCGGTTCCGGCGTCGGCTATCTCGTCACGAGGCTTCACCTGCGGCGGGGGGCGGGATCGACGGGGCTGGATCTGCAGGCCAAGCTGGCCGGCCGGGGACCGACCTTCGTCGTGAAGGTCGGCCTGTAGGCTCCGGCGGCGGCCGGAGCGGCCTTTAGGCGCCCCCGTCCCCGGGTTTTCGCGGAGCGGACAAGGCGGGTCGCGGGCCCGTGCCGGCCAGGGCCTCCGCCTTGCCGCGGAGCTCTTCGATCTTGAAGAAGCCGATGGCCGCCTTGACGTTTTCCGCCTCCGCGGCGAGCTCCTCCGCCATCGAGCTGAGCTCCTCGGCGGTGGCGGCGTTCTGCTGGATGACCTGGTCGAGCTGGAGCAGGGCCCCGTTGATCTGTTCGATGCCGGAGGTCTGCTCGCCGCTCGTCGCCGAGATCTCCTCGATGAGGGAGGAGGTCCGCTTGATGTCCGGGATCATGTCCAGGATGAGGCGCTCGGCATGGCCCGCCGTGTCCGCGCTCGCCCCGGCGAGTTGGGTGATCTCGGCCGCGGCTTCCTGGGAATGCTGGGCGAGCTTGCGGACCTCCGTCGCGACGACGGAAAAGCCCCTGCCCGCCTCGCCCGCGCGCGCCGCCTCGATGGCGGCGTTGAGCGCGAGAAGGTTGGTCTGGCGGGCGATCTCCTCGATGACGCCGATCTTGGCCGCGATGGATTTCAGGGAATCCACCGCCGCGACCACCGCCTTGCCGCCCTCCTCCGCCTCGGCGGCCGTCTTCTCGGCGATCTGGTTGGTCGTCCTGGCGTTTTCCGCGTTCTGCTTGACCGAAGCGGCCATCTCCTCCATCGAAGCGGAGAGTTCCTCGCTGGAGGCGGCCTGCTCCGTGGTGCCTTGGCTCAGGATTTGAGCGGTTGACGAAAGTTCGCCGCTGCCGTCGGCGAGCGTGGAAACGGAGGTTTGGATGCCGGACACGGTGCCCTTGAGCCGCTGGACCATCTCCTTGGAAGCGAGGAGAAGCCGGCCTATCTCGTCGCGGCGCTTGACGTCGAGGGCGGCGATGTCCTGGGCCAGTTCGCCCTCGGCGAGCCTGACCATGCAGGTCATGGAAAGGGCTATCTGGCGCGTGAAGATGCCGCTGAATACAAGGGACACCGCGACCGCCGCGATGAGGGCGCCGAGCACCGTCGCGACGATGACCCGGGCGCCGCGCGCGGCGATCGCCGCGATCTTTTCGGGAGCCGCCATGAATTCGTCGATGTAGGAACCGACGCCGACGATCCAATCGCGGGCCGGGTAATAGCCGATCCGGACGACCTTGACCCTGGGCGCGGGATCCTCGGGGTTTTTCCAGGGATAGCGGTCCTCGGCTGTTTCGCCCGGCTTCAGGGCAAGAGCCTTCTGGACGATGGCCTGGATGAACAGCCGGCCGTCCGAGTCCTTGGCCTCCCAGATCACCTCGCCGTCGCGCTTGCCGTTCTGCGAAACGAGGTACTTTCCCTTCGAGTCCAGCACGTAGACATAGCCGGTCTCGCCGACCTTGATCTTCTGGATCTCGGCCCGCACGCGGGCGTCGTCGGCGCCCGGCCCGATGACGTCCACCATGCCGAGGACGCCCCCGAGGATATGGTCGAGGTCGGCATAGGCGAGGAGGAGGCTTTCATCCTTCGCCGTCTCGGTCATCTTGATGCTTTGCGACGTGACGACAGCCCAAAGGAGCAAAAGGGGCACGAGGGCGACGAGGCAGAAGATGATCACGAGCGGCGTCTTCAAGGACTTGAAACGCATGTGAACCTCGCTTTTCCGCCGCGAGCCCGCATCGGACAGGCGGGGTGAAGAGTACCTATCCATAAGTCTATGCGTCGGCGTTGCCGGACGCAAACCGTCTGGCGGGCGACCCGTCAGCCTCGGGCCGTGGCCGAAGCCGGGGCCGGGGCCAGGGCCGGTGTTGGATCGGGCGCGGGGGATTCCAGGCGGATTCTCCCACCCTGCCGCGTGAGGACCGAAATGGATCCGCCGATCCGCGCCATGGCGGCGGAAGCGAGCCGCAAGCGGAGCGCTTCGGGGGGCGCCTTAAGCCTTTTCCCCAGCCTTCGGCGTGATCGCGAGGAAGAAGCCGCCGATGACGAAGAGGATGCTGAGGCTCAGGATGCCCCAGCGCGACTCGCCCGTGAGCTTGGTCATGAGGCCGAGGAGGAAGGGCCCCAGGATCGCGGCGACCTTGCCGAAGACATCGTAGAAGCCGAAGTACTCCGCGCTCTTTTCCGCGGGGATGAGGGCGGCGTAATAGGAGCGGCTCAGGGCCTGGATTCCGCCCTGGGAGCTTGCGATGAGGAAGGCCATGCCCCAGAAGAGGGCCATCTTGGCGCCCTGGCCCGCGAGCGAGGGGATGAGGAAGGCGCAGAAGCAGACGAGGGCATAGACGCCGATCGCGATGAAGATGAGGGGCTTGCGGCCGAAGCGCTGGGCGCCGCGGCCGAAGAGCAAGGCGAAGGGCCAGGCGACGACCTGGATGAAAAGGACGAGGACCACGAGGAAGACCGCGGAGAGCCCGAGATCGCGGCCGTAGGCGGTCGCCGTCGAGATGATAGTGTGGACGCCGTCGATGTAGAAGAAATACGCCAACAGGAAGACGAAGACGGGCTTGTTGCCCCGCGCGTCCTTGAGCGTCGCCCAGAGGCGCGAGAAGGCCCCGCGCACGGCCCGGCCGAGGCCGAGGCCCTTCCCTTCGATGCCGTGCTTCTGGCTGACGCCGCGGGCCATCGGAAGGCTGAAGAGCGCCCACCAGACGAGGGCGATGCCGAAGGCGATCTTGACGCCGGTCGGCGGCAATTCGCCGCCGGAACCGAGGCCGAAGGCCAGGATGACGCCCATGGCGACGAGGAAGGGAACGACCGAGCCGATGTAGCCCCAGCCGAAGCCCAGGGCGCTGACGCGGTCCATGCGGTCCGGACTCGTGATGTCGGGCAGGAAGGCGTCGTAGAAGGTGCTCGCCGCGTTGTAGGCGACGCTGGCGCCCAGGTAGAGGGCGGCCGCCAGGAGCCACCGGCCGCGGCCGATGAACATGAGGCCGGCGCCGAAGACGAGGCCGAGAAGGATGGCGACTCCCCAGAATTTCTTCTTGAGACCCTTGTAGTCGGCGAGGGCGCCGAGAATGGGCGAGAGGATGGCGAGAACGAGGGAACTTCCGCTCACGGTGAAGGCCCAGGCGGCGGTGGAGGCGGCCGAATCGGCGCCGGCGCTCGCGTAGTCCTTGAAGAATATCGGCATGAAGGTCGTGATGACGATGAGGGTGAAGGCCGAGTTGGCGACGTCGTAGAGAATCCAGCCTCGTTCTTCCTTGGTCAGGGCCTTGGTGGAGGGCATCGTGGCTCCTTTCGACTCCGTGCGCCCTCGATTATACTACCGAACGGCGAAAGGCGCCCGTTTTCTTTCAAGACGCGGGGGCGCCGCGCCGCGAAAGGAGCCAGGATGAGCCCCATGACGCTTCCCGGCCTCGAAGCCGCCCGGATCCGCTACGAGGAGGAATACCGCCGCCACTTCACCGAGGGGGAGAGCAAGGCCCCGGGCATCGGGATGCCGCGATGCCTCGAGTCGCCGGGATCGAAGCTGGGACTGGTGCTCGTCCACGGCTACATGGCGGCGCCCGAGGAAGTCGCCCTCCTCGCCGAAAGGATCCGCGCCCTGGGCGTCACGGTCTACCTGCCCCGGCTGCCCGGGCACGGGACCGCTCCCGGGAACCTCGAAAGCGTCGGCCGGGGGGACTGGGTCCGCGCCGTCGCCGAGGCGGTGGACGACCTCGGGCCCCGCGTGGAGCGGCTCGCGATAGGCGGCTTCTCCACCGGCGCGGGCCTGGCCCTCCTCGAGGCGGAGCGGCGACCGGAGCGTTATGCGGCAGTGCTCAGCCTGAGCGCCCCCCTGGTCCTCGCGGACCCGCGGGCCCGACTCCTCGGCGCCCTCGACCGGGGCAAGGCGCTGGCGCGGCGCCTCGGACTCGCGCGGCTCGGCGCGAACTTCATGCCGAACCACCCCGACAATCCCGACATCAACTACGCCCGCAACTGCGTCCACGGCATGGCCGAGGTCAAGCGCCTCATGGACGAGGTCGGCCGCGGGCTCGGCTCGCTGCGCGCGCCCCTCCTCGTGGCGCAGGGCTCGGGCGACCCGACGATCCGGGCCGACGCGCCGGCGATGATCCATGCCCGCGCCGGTTCGCCGCGGAAGCGGCTCCTCATCGTGCCGAGCGAACGCCACGGCATCGTCCGCGGCCCCGCCCTCGAGGCGACCTTCGCGGCCGTGGAGGCCTTCCTTCGCG
>JAEUJG010000201.1 GCA_016794765.1 Spirochaetaceae bacterium
GTCTTCTTCTCGAAGACGGGGAGCATGTAGGCGAGGAGGCCGGACTGCTCGGTGCTCGTGGTCGTGGCGAGCTTGAGGCGGGGCGTCGCCGGCGCCTGCGCGAAGAGCGCGGAACCGAGGGCGAGCGCGAGGAGGAGCGTGACGAGTCGTTTCATGCTGGACTCTCCTTTCCAAGTGCGGGAGGCGGCGCGGTTTCCCGCGCGACCCTTGGCCGCCCGGCCCGACGGGCGGGCGGCCCAGGCCGGCGATCCCTGCCCGTGAAGAGGGTTTAGGAGCGGCGGCTCGGAGTGGCTGTAGAGTACACGCAGAACCCGCCGTGGGTCAAGCGAGTATTTATTATCGATACGCAGGGAAATGGAGAATTCCGGCACAAAAAAAGGCAAACCTCGACGCGCGCGGCTTGCCTTTGATACGACGGCGGGAAGGATCAGGTTTGGTTCAGGCGCCCTCGACATCCTCCGCCTTATTCTCGGCGACGAGGAGGCTGAGGAGGATGGAACCCCCGATCGCCGCGGCGATGACGGCGAGGGAAAGCCAGGCGTTGTGCTCAAAGAAGCGCGAAACGGAGGGCACCGAGGTGAGGATCATCTTGGCGCCGATGAAGGCGAGGATTAGGCTTACCCCGTGCTGGAGGTAGCGGAACTTGCCGAGGAGCCCCCGGAGCGCGAAGAAAAGGGAGGCCAGGCCCATGACGGCGAAGACGTTGGAGGTGACCGCGATGAAATCCTCCTCGGCCCCGGTGAGGAGACTGCCGCCTTCCTTGACGACGCCGATGATCGCGGGAATGGAGTCGAGGGCGAAGAGGACGTCGGTGGAGCCGATGACGAGGAAGACGAGGAAAAGCTTGGTGATGTGGAACTTGCCCGAACGGCGGGTGAAGAAGCGGGAGGGGTCCGGATCGGGATCGACGCCGAAGAGCCGCGAGGCCGCCTTGTACAAGGCGTTGGATTCGGGATCGACGCGTTCATCATCGCCGGAAAAGGCCATCTTGTAGGCCGTCCAGAGGAGGATGCCGCCGAAGACATAGAGAAGCCAGTGGAAGGCCTCCACGAGTCCCATGCCCACGAGGATGAAGAGGACGCGGAGCACGATCGACAGGAGGATGCCGAGCTTGAGGAGGCGGGGCTGGCTCTTGGCCGAGACGCCCATCAGCGTGAAGATCATGATGAAGACGAAGAGATTGTCGATGGAGAGCGAATATTCCGTGAAGTAGCCGGCCAGGTACTTGAGCGACATGACCGTGGCCGTGCGCTCGACGTGGCCCGGATCCTGCGGGTAGAACAGGAAGATGGCCAAGCCGTAGAGGAGGGCGACGCCGATCCAGAGGCCCGTCCAGCCGAGGGCGGTCTTGGGACCGAGCTCGCCCTTGCGGCTGCTCGTGACGAACATGTCGATGGTGAAGACAAGGACGTAGAGGCCCGCGAAAGCGAGCCAGAAGGCGAGATCGCTGCGCATGATGAAAAACCCCATTCCGTCCGCACTCTCGAGGAGACCCCGGGGGACGCGGGCGCTGATATATTAGTTATATCGATAGAAGCGTGTCGAGTGGTCCTATGCCGAAATTCTCGCCGCAGGCGCGCCGGAATCCGTATCTTCTTCCCATGAGTGTCATCGCGAAGACGGTTCTCCTCGCCGCAATCGCCGCGGGGAGCCTGGGGAGGGCCGATCCGGCCGAACTCCGCTTCGCGACGGCGAGGGAGGAGACGATGACGACCGAAGGCCAAGCTGTCGAGTACGCGATCCTCGGAGGCGGCTGTTTTTGGTGCCTTGAGGCGGTCTTCGAGCTCCTGCCGGGCGTCATCGACGTGGAAAACGGCTACGCCGGCGGTTCGCGCGAACAACCGAGCTACGAAGAGGTCTCCACGGGGGAAACCGGCCACGCCGAGGTCGTCCGGATCGCCTTCGATCCGGCCAAGCTGGCCTATGAGGAAATTCTCGACCTTTTCTGGAAAATCCACGATCCCACGACCGAGGATCGCCAAGGCGCCGACATCGGCAGCCAATACCGCTCGGTGATCTTCACGACGAGCGAGGAGCAGCTCCAGGAAGCCGCCGCCTCGATCAAGGAAACCCAGCACCGCCTGGTCGACCCGATCGTCACGGAGCTCCTGCCCTCACCCCGCTTCTGGCCCGCGGAAAGCTACCACCAGGATTACTTCCGCAAGCATCCCGACGCCGCCTATTGCCGGATCGTGATAGCACCCAAACTCAAGAAGGCGGGCTTCTAGCCGGTTCCGGCTCGCGGCCGGCGCGGGCATTCCGGCCGACGCTGGCCGCCCGCAGGCGCGGACCTTCGGCGCGGGCTAGACATTTTGTTGGCGGAGCGGTATGTTAACACCGTTCACTTGTGAACGGTGTTAACCAAGGAGACCGCCACGCGCGACAGCGATATTTCGACAGCAGACCGCATCCTCGAAGCGGCGGGCCAGCTCCTGGCCGAAGGCGGCTACGAGGCGCTGTCCATGCGGAAACTCGCCGCGAAGATCGGGCTTTCCCAGGCGGCCATCTACCGGCACTACGCCGACAAGGACGAACTCGTCGGCCGCATCGTCGCGACGGGCTACGCCGAACTCGTCGCCATGGTCGAAGGGATCGCCGCGAAGGGCGGAAGCCCCGAGGAAATCCTCGCGGCGAACATCGCCGCCTACATCGAGTGGGCCGCCGCCCGTCCCGTCATCTTCAAGGCGCTCCTCCTACGGGAGATCGGCCCCGCCGGCGCCGGCGTCGAGGCCCTGGCCGCCGGCGTGGCGCGGCGCCGCAGGACCTTCGGCCTCCTCGCGGAGATCCTGGAGCGCGGCATGGCCGAGGGGCGCTTCGCGCGGGCCGACGCGGAACTGACCGCCCAGGCCCTCTGGACGGCGATGTTCGGCCTCGCCTCGCGCGTCGTCCTGGAGGGGGAGGTGCCGCCGGAGCGCCGCGCCGCCCTGGTCGAGCGCCACATCGACTTGCTGTTGAGGGGACTTCGCCCGTAGGGGAAGTCCCGTGCGATAGTCGCGGCCGCCCTGAACGGCCGCCCCAAGACCGCGTTAAGGGCGCCGTCGGCGCGTCGCGGACAGGGGCGGCGGGGCCGCGGAAGGAGGGAGCATGAAGGCTCTCGTCATCTACGACACCAAGCACGGCTCGAGCGCCAACGCGGCGGCCGCGGTCGCCCTCGGCCTCGGCCGCGAAACCAGCCTCCGCCCGCTCGAAGCGGCGCCGACCGAGCTCTCGGGCTACGACCTCGTCGTCCTCGGGGCGCCGATCTACTTCGGCGCCTGGTCCAAGAACGCCCTCGCCTGGCTCGCCGGCAACGAGGCGGCCCTGGAAGGCGGCCGCCTGGCGCTCTTCGCCCTCGGCTCCATGCCGAACGACTACCCCGCCATCGTCAAGGAAGCCCTGGGTCCGCGCCTGGCGGCCAAGGTCGCCGCCTTCGCGCAGTTCGGCGGCCGCATCCCGACCGAAGGCGTCGGCTTCTTCGAGCGCCTCGTCATCGGCATGGTGGGCAAGGCCGGCGCCAAGTCCGGCGTCCCCGCCCGCGAACTCGACCTCGTCGAGGCCGAGAACTTCGGCCGCGAACTCGCGGCTTCCCTACGCTGAGCTTGGGAGATACGGCATGAACACGACTATTCGAAGCAAAAGCGGCGCCGTCCGCGCGGCCGCCCTCCTCGTCCTCGCCGCCCTCGCCGCCCTGACGCTCGCGGGTTGCGCGACGCCCTTCATCCCCGACGCCCTGACGCCCGACCTGTCGCTGGTCGCCGACGGCAGATACATCGGCGCCTACGACGCCTCCATGGTCAAGGCGAGCGTGGCCGTCGAGGTCGCGGCCGGCGCGATGACCCGGATCGACATCCTTTCCCACGACTGCAGCCCCATCGGCAAGAAGGCCGAAACCATCGTGCCGCGGGTCCTCGCGGCCCAGAGCCTGGCCGTCGACGTCGTCTCCGGCGCGACCGGCTCCAGCAAGACCTTGCTCAAGGCCATCGAAGACGCTCTTCGGAAGGGGGTACTATGAGTACGGCCACGACATCGA
>JAEUJG010000210.1 GCA_016794765.1 Spirochaetaceae bacterium
TCCAGGGACTGATCTCGGGACGCCTCATGCCGAGGCTCCCTTCGCTTCCGCGTAGGCGCGGCGGAGGACCTCGGCGTTCTTGGCCGCGAGGTCGCCGCGCATCTCGGAGTGTATCGCCTTGAGGGCGGCCTCCAGGGAAACGAAGCCGGTCGCGCCGACGAGGGCGCCGAGCATCGCCGTGTTGGTGATCGGCTTGCCGAGGATCTCGAGGGCGATGCCGGTCGCGTCGATGCCGACAAGGCGGACGCCGGCCGCGCCGGCGAAGACCGCGGCGTATTTCGCGGGATCCTTCGTGTTCACGAGGGCGAAGCCTCCGGCCTTGAGGCCGCGGGCGACACCCGGTTCGACGAGGGTCTCGTCGAGCACGACGACGGCGTCGCAGTCCAGGACCTCGCTGCGGTCCTTGATGCGGACCTCGTCGATCCTCGTGAAGCCGAGGACCGGCGCGCCGCGCCGCTCCGGCCCGAAGGAAGGAAAGGCCATCGCGTGGCGCCCTTCATGGAGGGCGGCGGCCGCGCCGAGGAGCCGCGCGGCCGACCAGCCGCCCTGCCCTCCCCGTCCGTGCCATCTGACTTCGATCATCTTCGGGCCTCCGTGCGTACCTAGCGCGCTCGTCGTCGTTTATCCTGGCGTGTTGCTTCAAAGGAATAGGGTTATGTTTTGTATTTCAAAACATCACATCCAGCAATTGAAACTTGTTTGATAATAGCCCCGCTTTTTAGCGCTGTCAAGTTTCACCTCGCTGAAGAAGGCGGCGTGGCGCGGCTTCACCGGCGCGGCGGCTTTAACCGGCGGCCTTAACCGGCGGCCTTAACCGGCGGCCTTAACCGGCGGCTTTATACGGCGGATTGATGCGGCGGGATTTGGCGACTGAATGGGGCGCGCGGATGACCTAGACGCCCTTCCCCGCGAGCGCGCCTTGCCAGGAGCCCTTCTTGTAATAGACAAAGCCGGCGAGGGCGGTAACCGCGTTCGATACGAACATCGCGTACCAAATGGAAACGGGACCGATGCCGAAACCGAAGGCGAGGAGGGAAGCGAGCGGCACGCGGATGGCCCAGAGCCGGACAACGGCGAGGACCATGATTATCTTGGTCGCGCCCGCCCCCTGGAAGGCGCCGGTGATGACGAGATAGAGCCCGAACAGGAGAACCGAGGGGCTCACGACCCGGAACATGATCCCGCCGAGCCTGATGGCCTCCGCGTCGTTCACGAAAAAGCGCACGAGCCCTCCGCCGAAGAAAAAGGAAGCGACGAGGGGCGGCGTCAGGAACACGAGGCAGGCGACGAGGGCGACGCGGACGACGCGATGGGCCCGCGCCTCGTCCCGGGCCCCGAGGGCCTGGCCGGAGAGGCTCGTCGCCGCGCTCGCGATGCCGTGGGCGGGAATGTCGAAGAGGCTGATGATGCGGTTGCCGACGCCGAAGGCCGCGATGGCCGAGGCGCCGAAGAAGTTGACGACGCCCTGGAGGACGGCGAAGCCCAAGGCGGAGAGACCCTGCCCCACGGAGGAGGGCAGGCCGATGCGGAGGAAGAGTTTGACGGCGTCGGCGCGGGGGCGCATCTCCCCCGGGGAAAGCCTGAGGCCGTGGCGGCCGCGAGCGAGGATGGCGATGGAGATGACGGCGGCCACGCCCTGCGAAAGGACCGTGGCGATGGCGGCGCCCGCGACCTCCAGGCGGGGAAAGGGCCCGAGGCCGAAGATGAGGAGGGGATCGAGGATGACGTTGACGCCGACCGCGACCAGATGGACCCAGAGCGGGGTGAAACTGTCGCCCACGGCGGTGAACGAGGCTTGGAGCGCGAAGTAGGCGAACATGAAGGGCATGCCCGCGAAGATGATCGTCAGGTAGCTGGCCGCGGCCTCGAAGACCTCAGGCGGCGTCTTCAAGAGGCCGAGGAGGGGACGCGACAGCACAAGGCCGACAAGGCTCAAGAGAAGGGCGGCCACACCGAGGATGAGGACCATTTGGTTGAGGTAGAAGGACATCTTTTTCGGATCGCCGCGGCCCTTGGACTGGGCGATGAGAGTCGTACCGGCCCCGGAAAGCCCCGAACCGAAGACGATGAGGAAAAAGACGATCGGAAAGGCGATGGAAGGCGCGGAAATTTCCGTCGCCCCGAGCTTCCCGAGAAAAAAGGCGTCCGTGAGGTTGTAGAGGGTCTCCACGAGGCTGCCGGCCATGACGGGCAGGGCGATGCGGAAAAGGCTCGCGAAAATCTCCCGATCGGCGCCGCGGGCGGAGTCGCTGTGCATGGCAGGCACGATAGCGGGTACGGGATTTAAAGGCAACGCCCTCCGGCGGGCGCCGGGGCGGGCGGCGCCTAAGGGGGAGGCGGCGGCGCAAGGGATCGGGGGCTCGGGGCCTAGAGGAGGCCGCGAAGCGCCGATTCGAGCCCGGCCATCGTCGGAGCGATGACGGCGTCGGGCCTGACGAGGCGTGCTCCGGCGCTTGGGGCGCCCGCGCCCTCCCCGTCCCAGGCCGGATCGGCGAAGCGCGGGACGACGATGCGGGCATGGCCCGAATAGCCGGCCTCGAGGGCGCGGCGGGAGGCCGCGAGGGCGAAGGAGGAACCGCGGTCGAGGGCCGGACCGCCCGCCTCGAGGAGGGCGGCGGACTCCCGCGCGGCGGTCTCGGGATCGGCGTCCGCCAGGACGACGAGGGAGCCGAGGGGATAGTCGCGGGCGAAGCGGCCGAGGAGCTCTTCGCCCTCGGCGTCGAAACCGAACCCGGCGAGCTCGCCCGCGCCGCCGAAGGCCGCGAAGCCGCCGGCCCGGGCGGTCTGGGAGAGGCGGGCCGAGACGAAGGCGCTGACGGGCAGGCCCCAACTCCAGTCCCAGAGCCCCGTGGCGAGCCCGAAACCGTCGGAAGGCGGGGCGGCCACGATGAGGTCGCCCGAAACGCCGCTCCT
>JAEUJG010000211.1 GCA_016794765.1 Spirochaetaceae bacterium
TATCTGTATCCCATGAGCAAGCCAGCCTCCAGCACCTTCGCGGCATCCTTCGACCTCGATCCGGAGCTCCTCAAGGCCGCCGGCATCGCGGTCCGCGACTCCATGAAAATCCAGCCCGGCGAGCGGGTTCTCCTCGTCACCAATCCTCCGCGCGAGGTCATGACCATCTCCGCGGCGCTCTTCGACGCGGTCCTCGAGGCGGGCGGCGCGCCGACCATCGTCGTGCAGGGCATAAAGGCGCAGATGGACTACGCCGAGGACTCCGTGATCGCCGCCTTCAAGGCCAAGCCCGACGTCGTCATGTCGATCTCCGCGGAGAAGCTCGGCAAGGACCGCGAGGCCATCGCCAAGCCCTACCTGCACGGGGGCGCGAGCTACGACCACCTCTTCCACTACCTCCTCCGCGGGGAGCGCTCGATCCGGGCCTTCTGGTCGCCGAGCGTGACCACCGCCATGTTCCGCAAGACCGTGCCCATCGACTACGCCCTCCTCCAGGATCGCTGCCGCCGCATCGCCGCCATCCTGGACGCGAGCGTGTCCGTCCGCGTGACCAATCCCAACGGCACCGACCTCCGCATCGGCCTCCGCGGCCGCAAGGCCAAGTCGGACGACGGCGACTTCTCCCGTCCCGGCACCGGCGGCAACCTGCCCGCCGGCGAGGTCTTCGTTTCCCCGGCGCTCGGCGCGGCGGAAGGCCTCATCGTCTACGACGGCTCCATCGCCGACCAGGTCGGCGACATCATCATCCGCGAGCCGATCCGTTGCCGGGTCGAAGGCGGCTTCGTCGTCGACCTCGCGGGCGGCGAGGAGGCGGCCGCGCTGCGGCGCACCCTGGACGCGGCGGCTGAAAGCGCCCGTCGCCTCGGGGCCGAGGGCAAGCTGCCCCCCGACAAGGCGGAGGCCTACGCGAAGAACGCCCGGAGCATCGGAGAACTCGGCATCGGCCTCAACCCCCGGGCCGCCGTCATCGGCAACATGCTCGAGGACGAAAAAGCCTTCAAGACCTGCCATTTCGCCATCGGCTCGAACTACGACGAGGACGCGCCCGCCCTCATCCACCTCGACGGCCTCGTTTCGCGGCCGACCATCGTCGCCTACGGTCCGCAAGGCGAGGAAACATTCATCGAGCGGGACGGCGAACTCCTCATCTGAAGGCGCGGCACCGGCCGGCCCGAAGGGAAACGCAATGGAATACGAGACGCCGCGCCTGACCTTGAGGACCCCGCGGAAGGAGGACGCCGCGGCCTTCCTCGGGTACCTGCTCGCGAACCGGGACTTCCTGGCGGAATGGGAACCCGAGCGCGACACTTCCTACTTCACCAAGGAAAGCGTCAAGGCGGCCCTGGAACGGCAGCTCGGGGACATCGAAGCCAAGCGGGGCTTCCTCTTCCTCCTCTTCGCCAAGGCAAGCGGCGAGCTGATCGGTTCGATCGGGATCTCCAACATCGTCTTCGGCCCCTTCCGGTCCTGCAACCTCGGATATCGCCTGAGCGCGGGCCGGGAGAACCAGGGCTACATGACGGAAGCCCTGGCGAAAATCGTGGAGTTCTGCTTCAAGGAGCTGTCGCTCCACCGGATCGAGGCGAACGTGATGCCGCGGAACGCCGGCTCGAAACGGGTGCTCGAAAAGCTCGGCTTCGAACGCGAGGGCCTCGGCAAGCGCTATCTGAGGATCGCCGGCGTCTGGGAAGACCACGAGCGCTACGCGATTCGCGATGAATGAGGCGGCGCCTTCCGGTTCGGAAGGCGCTTTTTTAGTCGGAAAAGATAGTTTTACTTAACCCGGGGACTTTACAAGCCTCGAAGGGATGGATAGAGTCATAGGCGACGCGGTCCAATGGGGCCCGCGTTAGCAGGCCGCCCTGACCTGCCGGACCCGCCGGTCCGAATCTCGATCCTCCAGGAGGACGCCATGTCTAAGTTCAACGCTCGCGTTGTCGCCGCAGAACTCCGGGGAGATCGGGACTGCTCCAAGCGATAGGCTCACCACCCCGAGCCTAAGCTCCTTCCAGCTTTCGACAGTCCACTCCTCTTCCCGGCAACTGCCCTCCACGGCGAAGCCTTTGGCTTTGCGGCGGTGACGGCGGCACACGACGGATTCGCGTTCGGCGAGCCGTACGGCGGAACCGGAACGCACGCCCCCCGGCGTGCCTCCGCACCGACGCGCGGCAACCCCGGACCGGACTCCGGCGCCATCCTTCGCAAGGAAGCGATCGAAGGCGCCGGCTCCGGACAGGGGGCCGACCGCGGCAACACAGGGTTCCCGAACGGCCAGGAGGCGTTTCGGGCGCGCGACCCGCGAGGGGAGCGCGGGGTCTTTCCACCGCGGCCACGCCGCCGTCCGTCGGACGGCGGTCCCGCGGAGAAAAGGCCGGCGACCCGCGAAGTAAACAACGGAAAACGACATCATGTACCACATCCACGTGGAATTCGACGACGGCGACGGAGCCCCGAGGCGCGACGCGCTCAGGGACTTCGGCTTCGACGATTCATTCCTCCGGGACTACCTCTTGGCGGCCGCCCCGGGCGACGGCCCGGCGCGCGTCGTCGAGGCCCAGCGCGGCCGCTACACCGCCGTGCTCCGCGACGCCG
>JAEUJG010000217.1 GCA_016794765.1 Spirochaetaceae bacterium
CCCGCCGCCGGGTCGACGGACTTGACGGCCCTGCCCGTGAGGACGCGCGCTCCGGCCTCCTCGTAGGCGGCCTGGGCCAGGGCGCCGAACTCGCGGTCGGCCGGCGGCACGACGTGGTCGGCCAGCTCCACGACCGTCGTCGCGAGGCCCCTCTTGACGAAGGCCTCCGCCACCTCGAGGCCGATGAAGCCGCCGCCGACGACGAGGGCGCTCGTCGGCGCCTTTTCCTTCAGGTAGGCTTCGATCGCGTCCATGTCGGGCACGGTCCAGAGCCTGAAGACGTTGGGCGAATCCGCTCCCTCGATCGGCGGGACGATGGGCGAGCCGCCCTGCGCCAGGATGAGGGCGTCGTACCCGAGTTCCGTCTCGCCCTCGGGGCCGCGGAGCCTGAGCCGCTTGCCGGGGCGGTCGATGCCGACCGCCTCCGTCCGCAGGAGGACCTTGACCCGGTAGCGGGAAAGGAAGCCTTCCGGGCTCTGGAGGAGGAGGGCGCTTCGCTTGCCGATGTCGCCGGAAATGCGGTAGGGAAGTCCGCAGTTGGCGAAGGAGACGTAGGGTCCCTTTTCGACGATCGTGATTTCAGCTTCCTCGTCCAGTCGTCGCGCGCGGGCCGCTGCCGTGGCTCCCGCGGCCACGCCGCCGACGATCACCAGTTTCCTTGCCATGCGATCCTCCTTCTGACGAGTTGTAATATATATTGAAAAACATATATAGTCAACTGTCCGAGAAAACGCTGGGCGGATGGATGCCAATCCAGGTTGCGGTCTACAATTAAAGTTATATCAAATAAATAATAAACTTAATCGCACCCGGGCGAGGCATCGGGCCGTCAACCTGGAGGCGCCCCCAAATCAGCCATAGCTATGGAGGCCGGACATCAGGTAGTTCACGCCGAAAAAGGTGAAGACCGTGCAGAGAAAACCGATGACCGCGACGATCGCGGGCAACCTGCCCTTCCGTTTTTTCGTGAAGCGGAGATGGAGGTAGAGGGTATAGACAAGCCAGGTGACGAGGGCCCAGGTTTCCTTGGGGTCCCAGGTCCACCAGGCGCCCCAGGCCTGCTCGGCCCAGATGGCGCCGAAAACCAAGGCGCCCGAGGTGAAGATCGGATAGCCGGCGGCGACGGCCGTGTAGGTCACGCGGTCGTAGTCCGCGCGCTTCGCCTCGTCCTTCGCGGCGAGCTGGGCCAAGGCCGCGACGAAGGAGGCGACGAAGAAGGCCTCTCCGACGAAGGTGAAGGCCACGTGGAGGACGAGCCAGCCCGATCGCAGCGCGGGAACGGGCGCCAGCGCCTCCTTGGGCGCGATGGGCGAACTGGCGACGGCGACCAGGGCGGCCGCGACGATCGTGGCCCCGAAGCCGACGAGGGGCATCCGGGGCAACCGCCGCTGGAGCCGATACGCGAAGGCGGTCAGCGCCACCAAGGCCGCGTAGAACACGAGGGATTCGAAGGTTCCGGTGAGGGCGGGGAAGCCGATCCTGAAACTCCGGACGACGCTGGTCCCGAGGAGGAGGAGGGCGGCCGCGAGGAGGAGCCATGGCGAGGCCGGATCGGCCTTGCGGTCCTTGCGGAAGAGAAAGGCGGCCTGGAGGGCGGCGGCGAGGATGAGGAGGGCGAAGGCGAGGCTCGGTGACCGGTTCATGGGCGGAAGTCCTTTATTTTCCGGATAAAGGTGAAGAACATGCCCGCGGCGGCGATGAGGAGGCCGACGAGGACGACAAGGTAGCCGGGGTCGGCGACGGCCTTGAGGCCGGAGAGGTCGCGGACCGCGAGGGTCGCGATGCGGAAGGGTCCGACGGCTTCGCCGGCGGCGACCCTGAACGACTTCCCGGGGCCGGCGGCGTCCTTGAGCAGGACGAGGGCCCCGGTCCCGCCGTCTTCGGCGCCCAGGAACAAGAGAGAAAAGCCGCCCGCCTCGAGTTCCTCTCCGCGCGCCAGGCTCCCCGCGGCGCCTCCGGGACCGAGGACGGCCAGGACGGGTTCGACGTCGTGCGACACCTGATAAACGGCGTATCGTCCGAGCCGGAGCGGATGGTTCACCCGGATCGGGTAGGCCTCGACCTTTCGGGCGGCGTCGCCGGAGACCGACACCTCGCTCGTCCACTCCAAGGGGCGGCCGTCGGCGTAGCGTTCGTGTTCGAAGCGCTCCAGCCTGAGGAGGCCGCCGCCGGGCAGCTCCACGGCGTCGCCCTCCGCCAGGCGGACGAAGCCCTCCTCCCTTCCCGAAAAGGAGAGGATCGAGCCGACAACGAGGATCATGAGTCCGAAGTGGAGCAGGTCGGGGCCGTGCCGCCTCCGTTCCTTCTTCCCGATCTCGCGGGAGAGCCGCCTGATGGTGCAGGCCGAGAGGTTGGCGAAAAAGAGGAAGGCGGGCAGGATGAAGAGCCAAGACCTGAAGAAGCCGGAAAAGCCGGAGTCGACGACGAGGGCGGCGAGGAGGCGGGGGTAGCGCGAGGCGTAGAAGGCCGGTTCCTCGCCCTGGGGAACGAAGGTCGCGAGGGTGCCGGCCAGCGCGAGATACGCGATGAGGACGATGGCGAGGCGCATCGAGGTGAAAAACGAGAGCAGTTTCCGCACGAGGGGCTCCGGGACGTTGCGCGATGGATTTCATGATAGGGCTTGGTCCGGTGCCTGTCAATCACGCGGTCATTTGTATGTCGGACAAGGCATTATGCTACTGTTCGGCGCCTCGTGTCCGCCGCCGTGCTTCCCCGCCGCGTCCCCCGCCCCGGGCGCGGCTTGCGGCCCGCGGCTTCCCATGGCGCCCTCGGCATAGGCTAATGGGCGCGAAATCGGCTATAGTGCCTCCGTGACCCTCATC
This sequence comes from Spirochaetaceae bacterium, assembly GCA_016794765.1. Taxonomy (GTDB): domain Bacteria; phylum Spirochaetota; class Spirochaetia; order Treponematales; family Rectinemataceae; genus JAEUJG01. Next base: position 2,823 of record JAEUJG010000217.1, read on the forward strand.
TC
>JAEUJG010000267.1 GCA_016794765.1 Spirochaetaceae bacterium
GAGGGTTTGACAATCGTCGTCTAATCGGTATAATAGCCGGCGCGATGGAGAATGCCGTCTTCGTCCGTGCGCCCGCCAAGGTCAACCTCCACCTCCGTGTCTACGGAAGGAGATCCGACGGGTTTCACGGCATCCTGAGTCTTTTTCAAGCGGTCTCCCTCGCCGACGAATTGAGCGTCGGTTCTTTGAAACAGCCCAATGCTATAGAAATCGACGGGACCTTCGACTGCCCGCCCGAGGCGACGACCATTCACAAGGCCGTCCTCGCCTACCGGGGGGCCACCGGGGATTCCCGCGGCCTATCGATACGCGTCAAGAAAGCCATCCCCGCGGGGGCGGGCCTCGGCGGCGGCTCGAGCGACGCCGCCGCCACCCTGCGCGCCCTGGAGGCGCTCCGGAGGGCCGACGGCCTTGCCGGCCTCGGTTCCGAGGCGCTCAAGGCTCTCGGGGCGACGATCGGGAGCGATGTTCCCTTTTTCCTCGACGGCGGCGCCGCCTTGGTTCAGGGGCGCGGGGAGTTCGTGGAACCCATTCCCGCCCGCGGGGACTTTGCCCTCCTCCTGGTCTTTCCCGGCTTCGGGGTCGGCACCCCTTGGGCCTACGGCCTCCTTGACCGGGAACGCCCCGACGACTCGGCGGAAAGCGATCCGAGCCCGGAAACCCTCCTCGCCGCCTACCGCGGAAAGCCCGAAACCTGGCCCTTCGCCAACTCCTTCGAGCCCTGCGTCTCGGCCGCCCGCCCGGAAATAGCCGCCCTTGTCGCCGAGCTTCGTCGCCTCGGCGCCTCCTTCGCGATGATGAGCGGCTCCGGCTCCACGGTTTTCGGCGTTTTTCCCGATCTCTCCGCGGCTGAACGGGCGGGGACCGCGCTGGCTTCCGCCGGATCTTCCGCCTTGCGGATCTTCCCGGCCTTGCCGCTTGCGCGCCCTTCCGCCCTGGAGTAGAATTAGTGGACAGATCCTACGCTCGCCGGCAAGGAGTGTCGCACCATGGAGATCACGGACATCCGCATCCGCAGGGTAACGACCGAAGGCAAGCTGAAAGCCTACGTCACGGTGACCTTCGACGATTGCTTCGTCGTGCACAACGTGAAGATCATCGAAGGGAAAACGGGTGTTTTCATCGCCATGCCGAGCAGGAAGACACGAAACGGGGAGTACAAGGATATAGCCCATCCCATCCATCCCGACTTCCGATCCAGGCTCCAGGACCGCATTCTCGAGGCTTTCGAGACCGCTCCCATAGCCGACGCCACGGCCGCCGATTTCGATTAGAGCGAGGGCATTTCCCCCATGCGACCGTAGTGGGACGTCGGCAAGCGGTAAGCCCTCGGACTTTGGCTCCGATATTCGCAGGTTCGAATCCTGCCGTCCCAGTATCTATAGATTCACTTTTCTGAAACAAGGAGTCTTTGCAATGAATCATCCCGTTCTGAACGCCGTCGCCCGCACGGTGACGACGAAGGGCGAGCTCCACAGCCTCCGCCGCGAGGGGAAGATCCCCGCCGTGGTGTACGGGGGCGGACAGGCCGCGACCCACATCGTTCTCGACGCCAAGGAATTCCAGAAGGCCACCGCCGGGATCTCCGAGAGTACCATCATCGCGATCGACATCGGCGGCACCGTGAAGGAAGCCTTCGTCAAGGAGCGCCAGCGCAACGTCCTGACGACCGAGGTCATCCATGTCGACTTCCTCGAGGTCCTCAAGGATCGTCTCCTCCACGCCAAGGTCCCCCTCCACCTCGTCGGCAACGCCGTCGGCGTCAAGGAAGGCGGCATCCTCGAGACCCCGGCCCACGAAATCGAGGTCGAGTGCCTCCCCGCCAACCTTCCCGAGAAGATCGACATCGACGTCTCCGGACTCCACGCCAACCACTCCATCCACGTTCGCGACATCGCGGTGCCCAAGGGCGTCAAGATCCTCACGAACGGCGAGCTGGTCGTGGCGCTCGTGAAGTTCGCGAAGGCCGAGGCCGTCGTCGAGGCCGCGCCCGCCGCCGCGGCCGCGCCCGCCGCCGCCGCCGCGCCCGCCGCCGCCGAGAAGAAGGAAGAGAAGAAGTAAGCTGCTCCAGGGGGGCTTCCTCCCGAAACGGCTTTGGAAAAGAGAGGGGAGCAGTCCTCTCTCTTTTTTTTATGCGCCCGCTGGCGCTTTTCCGCGAGGAGGCGGCTGTGCCGGGATCCTTCGGCCCGAAGAGTCTCGAGGGGGAAATCCGCGCCTTCCTCGCGGAAAGGCGCCTCGAGGCGGAACGCCCCGCCCTTGTCGGGCTGTCGGGCGGCGCGGACTCGACGGCCCTGCTCGCGGCCCTCGTCGCGCTCGGTCCCGGCGCCCTCCGCGCCGTCCACGTCGACCACGGGCTCAGGCCCCGCCGGGAACTCGACGCCGAACTCGCCCTCGTGCGCGCGCTGTGCCGGCGGCTCGGCGTGCCGCTTACGGTGGCCAGGGTGCGGGTCGGCGCCGTGGAGGCCCTGGCCCGCGCGACGGGCGAGGGCGTCGAGGCCGCCGCCCGACGCTACCGCCATGCCGCCTTCCGCGCCGTCCTGGCCCGCGAGGGTCTCGACCGCATCTACCTCGCCCATACCCTGGACGACCAGCTCGAGACCCTCCTCATGCGGCGACTCGCGGGGGCGGGAAGCGCGGGCGGCCGCGGCATTCCCGCCGTCTCGGGCCCCATCCTCCGCCCCTTTCTCGGCCTCCGCAAGGAGGAGCTCCTCGCGTATTTGGCGGAACGGGACATCCCCTACGCCACGGATTCGACCAACGCCTCGCCCGAGTACCTCCGGAACCGGACCCGCCTCCTCCTCGTGCCCCTCCTCGACCGGGACTTCCCCGGCTGGCGGGGCGGGCTCCTCGCGGGCTCGGAGCGCGCCGCGGAGGACGAGGCCGCCCTCGCCGCCTGGG
>JAEUJG010000275.1 GCA_016794765.1 Spirochaetaceae bacterium
TGGGCCCTGGGCTTCGGGCTCGGCGGCTGTTCGCCCTTCCCGGACCGCGATGTCCGGCACATGGGACGGGGCGCGACCGAAAAGACCTTCGGCCATTCGGGCCAGGGCGGCTGCGCCTTCGGCTGGGCCGATCCGCCGAGCGGCCTCGTCTTCGCCTTCACCTGCAATCGCTTCCAGGAGCTTCACTTGGCGCACGAACGCTTCCAGGAATTGGCGGACGCCTGCTGGGAGGCGGTCGGGCGCTGAGCCGCGGGCGGCGAGGCGCCGGGGCCGCGCCGCCGGCGCGGTTGCCTACTTTAGCCGGCCGTCCAGGAAATCAAGGACCTTGCTCAGGTTCTCGGGCGTCTCGAACCGGGCTCCGCCGTGGCCGGCGCCCTCGATCGCCTCGAAGAAGACCTTGTCGATTCCGATGATTTTCGCGAGCCTGGCCGCGAAGTCTCTCGACTGCCGGGTCGGAATCGTCGCGTCGGCCGTGCCGTGCTGGATGAAGAAGGGCGGATCCTTCGCGTCGATGTAGGTCGCGGGATTCGTCTTCGCGACGAGGGCGGGCACGGTCGTGATCTGGGCGCCCAGGTACTTGGATTCGAAGGAGTCGGCGGAGTCGTGGACCTGGCCGGCGATGCCGGAGGCCTTGAACTGCCCGTCCATGGCCGTGAAGTCGATGGGGCCGTACCAGTCCACGACGGCCTGGACCCTGTCGGATACCATTTCGTTGCCGAGCTTGGGGTTCTTGAAGTCGGCCACGTCGCCGGAGGTGCCGGCCAGGGAGACGAGGTTTCCGCCCGCCGAGCTGCCCCAGAGGGCGAAGCGCCCGGGGTCGAGGCCGTACTTCGCGGCGTTGGCGCGGAGGAAGCGGATCGCGGCCTTCACGTCCTCGATGGCGGCGGGGAAGATCGCCTCGCCCGAGAGGCGGTAGTTGACGCCGACCACGGCGTAGCCGCGCTCGAGGCCTTTGAGGCCTACGGCGAGCTCCGGCCCGCGGTTGTCGCCGAAGGCGAAGGCGCCGCCGTGGACGGTGATGATGACGGGGTAGGGGCCCTTCCCCGAATTCGGCAGGTAAATGTCGAGGGTCTGGGTCTTGGATACCGGGGCGTAGGCGAGGTCGAGGAACTTCGTTTTCACGAAGGAGGTGTCGACGGGGGCGGGCGGGCCGCCGGCTCCCATGGGCGGCATGCCGGCCGGGGCTCCGGCTGGAGCCCCCACGGGGGCTCCGGCGGGAAGTTGGGCGTAGAGGGCCAGGGTGCCCCCCGCCGCGAGGATCAGGGCCAGGAAACGCTTCATGTTCGGTTCCTCCATTGCTAGGGTATGCTGAAAGTATAGAGGACGAATCTGGAGGAATTCTCGAGGGAAGCTGGATACTTTCTCGATACGCGCGTCGGGTGCCCTCGGGCGGCGTTGCCCCGCGGCGCGCCGGTGCTATAGTAATGTCATGCCGCAGCGAATCCTCGTCGTCGACGACGATCCCTCCCTCGTCAAGATCCTCCGGGGCTACCTCGAGCAGGCCGCCTATCAGGTTTCGGAGGCCGGAGACGGCGAGGCGGCCCTCGCCGCCATCCGCCGCGAACGGCCTGACCTCCTCGTCCTCGACCTCATGCTGCCCCGCCTTGGCGGCTTCGAGCTCACCCGCATCCTGCGCTCGAGCCCGGGCCTCGAGTCCCTTCCCATCGTGATGCTCACGGCCCGCCTGGACGAGGCCGACAAGATCCTGGGCCTGGAGCTCGGGGCGGACGACTACGTCACCAAGCCCTATAGCCCCCGCGAGCTCGTGGCCCGCGTACGGGCCGTCCTGCGGCGGGCGGGCGGGGCCCAGGGCGAAGGCGAATCGGCCGTCCTCTCCGTCGGCCCCCTCGAGCTGGACTTGAGGCGTAGGAGTCTCCGCGTCGGGGGCAAGCCCGTGGAACTCACGAAAACGGAGTTCTCCATCCTCGAGGCCCTCATGTCGAACGCGGGCTATACCCTCGGCCGCGAGGAACTCCTTGAGAAGGCCCTGGGCTACTCCTACGAAGGCATGGGACGGACCCTGGACAGTCACGTCCGGAACCTCCGGAGGAAGATCGAGGCCGACCCCGAGCGTCCCCGCCTCATCGAGACGATGTACGGCATCGGCTATCGCCTCGGCGCGGGGGGGACGCCGTGAGCAGGCTCTGGGTCCGCCTCTCGGCGATGATCGCCGGAGTCCTCTTCTTCGTCTTCTTCCTCCAGTTCCTCGCCATAGTCCTGGAGCCCCGGTTCGAGCCGCGCGGAGCCGGGCAGTGCGGAGCGGGGGAGGGGCCGGCCCTCGTCCGCCACGGCGAGGACGAGACCGAGAAGGCGGAGATCGCGAGGCGGCTCATCGATTTCTTCGCGCTGTCGGCCGTCGTCGGCCTAGCGGGCGGCTTCCTTATCGGCCGCGTGGTGAGCCGGCCCGTAGCGGCGATAGCCAAGGCCGCGGGCCGTCTGGGCTCGGGCGAGCTCTCCGCGCGGGTCGAGCCGAAGGGCGCGAAGGAGCTCCGCGAGCTGGCTCTCTCCTTCAACGCGATGGCCGAAGCTCTCGAGGAGGCCGAGCGCGTCCGGAAGAACCTCGTGGCCGACCTCTCCCACGAGCTCCGGACGCCCCTCGCCGTGCTGGACGGCAGCCTCAGGGCCGCCCTGGACGGCGTCTATCCCCTGGACGAGGCGGGCATCGCGAACCTTCTCGGCCAGACGGGCCACCTCGTGCGCCTCGTGGGCGAGCTCCGGGAGCTTACGCTCGCGGAGGCGAAGAAGCTTCCCTTGCGGCTCGAGGCCTGCGAGCTTTCGGAGCTCGCCAGAGACTGCGTCCAGGCCCTCGAGCCCCTCGCATCCGACAAGGCCTTGCGGCTCGAGTGCCGCGTTCCGGGGCCCCTCGTCGCGACGGCCGATCCCCTGCGCGTCCGCCAGATCCTCTTCAACCTTCTCGGCAACGCGATCCGCCACTCCCTCCCCGGCGGGACCGTCCTGGTCGAGGGCGGCGTCGAGACGAGGGCCGAGGGCGGTCGCGTCGCCCGGCTCGCGGTGGTCGACGAGGGCGAGGGCCTCCTTCCCGGCGAACTCGCCCGCGTCTTCGAGCGCTTCTACCGCGCCGATCCTTCCCGCTCCCGGGAGACGGGCGGGAGCGGGCTCGGCCTTCCCATCGCCCTCGCCCTGGCGGAGGCCCAGGGCGGAAGCCTCGCGGCCGCCAGCGCGGGGAAGGGCGGGGGCTGTACCTTCACGCTGCGCCTGCCTATCATCAATGACGATGGCGCCCATCGCGCGACGGAGTGAAAGATGAAGCTGACCCTTCTCCACACG
>JAEUJG010000310.1 GCA_016794765.1 Spirochaetaceae bacterium
ACCTTGTTTTTCCACTTGCCGGAGAGGTAGTAGATCGTGGCGGCCGACGCGCCGACGAGCCAGCCCGCCGGGATGGACCACCAGATCCCGTCGGTGCCCATGCCGAGGGGCCCGGAGAAGAGGGCCGCGAGGGGGATGCGCACCACCCAGAGCGCCAGGATGGTGTTGAACATCGGCACCATCGCCGCGCCGGCGCCGCGGAGGACGCCGTTCGTGATGAACATCGTGCTGAAGAGGATGTAGAAGAGTCCCACGATGAGGAGGTAGCGGGCGCCGATCGCGATGACCTCGGGATCGGTGGAGAAGATGCCGACCAGGGGCTTGCCGAAGACGATGACGAGGACGGCGGTGAGGAGGGAGAAGACCGCGCCGATGGCGACCGCCGAGAGGTGGCCGCGCCGGACCCGCTCGGGCTTCCGGGCGCCGAGGTTCTGGCCGACGAAGGTGGTCGCCGCGGCGCCGAGGCTCATCGCCGGCATGGAGGCGAAGGTGTCGAGGCGGCTCGCGGCGGCGTAGGCGGCCATCGTCTGCGCGCCGAAGCCGTTGACGATGCGCGCCAGGGCCATCATGCCGGCCGCGACCAGGGTCTGCTGGACGCCGGTCGGGAGGCCGATCTTCAGCGAAAGCTTGAAGATCGTCGCGTCGAAGCCGAGCTCCTTGAGCTTGAGCCGGAGGAACTCGTTCTTCTTGTTGAGCACGAGGATCGCCCCGACGAAGGAGACGGTCTGCGAAATGATCGTCGCCCAAGCCACGCCCGCGACGCCCCAGTGGAAGAGGACCACGAAGGCGAGGTCCAGGACGATGTTGAGGAGGGTCGCGACGATGAGGAGGTAGAGCGGCGTCTTCGAGTCCCCGAGGCCGCGGAGGATGGCGGCGACGGCGTTGTAGCCGAAGGAGGGGAGGGAGCCCGCGAAGATGATGCGGAGATAGGTCGCCGCCTCCGGCCGGATTTCCTCGGGAACCTTGAGGAGGCGGAGGATCGGGTCGGTGAGGAGGAGGCCGGCGGCGGTCATGAAGAGTCCGGCCCAGAACAGGAAGATGTAGGCCGTATCCACCGTCGCCCGCACCTTGTCGCGTTCCTTGGCGCCGAAGTACTGGGCGACGAGGACGGTGGAGCCCATCGTGACGCCCATGATGAGGGCGATCATCAGGAAGACGACCGGGAAGCTCGTGCCGACGGCGGCGAGGGCCGAGGTCCCGACGAAGCGGCCGACCACGAAGCTGTCGACCATGTTGTAGAACTGCTGGAACACGTTGCCGAGGAGCATGGGAAGGGCGAAAAACGCGATCGCCTTCGCCTCGCTGCCCGTGGTGAGGTCTTTCATGCTTTTCCTTATTTCCGGAGCCCTTCGAGCAGGGCCTTGGCCGCGCCGAGGGTCTCCTCGAGAGAGAAGTTGCCGTAGATGGAGTTGTGGACCGTGGCCGCCTCCACGAGGGAGAAGAGGGTGAAGGCCATCGCCTCGGCGTTGACCTGCTTGAGCTCGCCCGCGGCGATCCCGTCCTGGATGAGGCGCTCCAGGGCGGCGCGGAGCGCCCGGACCTTGGCGCCGGCGTCCACCGAGCTGCTCGGGTCCTTGCGCTCGGGATGGAGGAGGATGTCCAGGATGAGGATCATCCGATCCTTTTCCTCGACGGCCTTGCGGACAAGGAGGCCGAGGAGGGTCTCGAGCTTGGCGGAGGGGCTCGCTTCCCGGTCCTCGACGACGGCCGCGGTCATGCGGTCCAGGCGGCTGAAGACGTCCTCGATGGTATAGATGAAGATCTCGTCCTTGTTCTTGAAGTACTTGTAGATCGTGGTCCGGCCGAAGCCGCAGAGGTCCGCGATCTTGGAAAGGTTCGCCTCGTGGAAGCCGTCGCGGACGAATATCGATACCGCCTTCACGGCTATCTCGTTCCTACGGGCTTCGTAATCCACAATCTTCGGCATGGGCGACTCCTCTTTAGGTTTGCGTCGATTATAGGGATGTTCGACAACAACGTCAATAAACCGAGGCTTGAGGAGGCCGAGGAAGTCGTTTACAATAGCTCAAATGTATTGAAAATCTCAGCCCTTCGCCGTGGCGAAGCGGCGTCCTCGGGAGCGCGCATGATCCGCATCGGCCTTTCTTCCTCGGCCCTTCTCACCCGCAGCGTGGACGAAGTCATCGACTTCGCGGTCGAAGCGGGCTTCGACGCCATCGAATGGGCGGGCGGAGCCCACCTGCCGGCGGGCGATCGCGCCGCCGCGGGGAATGTCCTCATGAGCACCCTGCGGGCGGGCCTCTCGGTCGCTTCCTTCGCTCCCCTCTACAAGATCGAGCCCGGCCACCGCTCGGGCATCGATACCCTGATCGAGGAGGCCTCCTGGCTCCAGGCCCCCGTCATCCGGGTCTACGCGGGCAGTCGGACGGCCGGCGGCTCCTGTGAGGAGCGCGAGCGCCTCGTCGCCGAGCTCCGCCGCCTCGGCGACCTCTCGGGCCGCCACGGCGTCACGGTTTGCTTGTCGCTCGGGCGGAAGACCTGCCTGGACGGCTACGGAAGCGCCGGGCGCCTCGTGGAGGAGGTCGCCCATCCCT
>JAEUJG010000341.1 GCA_016794765.1 Spirochaetaceae bacterium
CCGCCAAGAAGGGTCTGGGCGGCGTCCTCTCCTACCGGCTCGCGCCGATCGACGTCTCGACGCCCGAGGATCCGAAGATCGCCGCGATGGTGGCCGACTTCCAGGCGATGGCCGACCGGCGCTATTTTTCCCGCTTCGGCCTTCGCGCGGAGGAGGCGATCGCGGAGAGCGGCTTCGCGCTGGCCGCGGAAGCCAAGGCGACCGCCGCCGGCGTCGACTCGGGCCTCGGCAACCTGATCGCCGACGCGTATCGCGCCGCCCTGCGGGCCGCCGATCCGAGCGCGGCCGGAGCCCCCCTCATCGCCATCCAGCCCTTAGGTCTCACGCGCGACGACCTCCGCCCCGGTCCGATCTCCGTGGGCGACGTCTTCCGCGTCCTCTCCCTCGGCATCGGCGAGGACGGCGTCGTCGGCTATCCCCTCATCTCGGCCTGGGTGACGGGCGCGGAGCTCCTCAACATCCTCGAGGTGCAGGGCACGATAGCGGGTCTCAAGGGCGACGCCAAGCTCGACGTGGCCGGCCTGCGTTTCAGGACCAACTCCCTCCGCCTGCCCATGGACCGGGTCGTGCCGCGGAGCGTCGAGATCGAGGAGGGCGACGGGACCTGGAAGCGCCTCGATCCGAAACGGCTGTACCGCGTCGTCATGGATCTCTACGCCGGAAAGATGGTCGGCTACGTGAGCCGCGTCTCCAAGGGCATCCTCTCCGTCGAACCCAAGGACCGGAACGGCAAGCCCTTGGAGCGGCTGGAGGACGCGATCCTCGACGGCGACGGGGCCGCGCCGGGCGTCCAGGAAACGAAGAGCTGGACCAGCCTGGCCGGCTATCTCAAGAGCTTTCCCGACAGCGACGCCGACGGCCTTCCCGAGCTGCCCGCGCGCTACGCGGCGGGCGAGGGGCGGATCGTCCGGCGATCCTCCGCGGACTTCGGCGAGCTCCTCGACAAGGCGCGCTGGACGACCAGGATCGCGATCGGTATCGGGGTCCTCGTCGTGGCGGGGCTCGTCCTCGGCGTCTCGGCACTGGCGAAGCGCCGGGAGAAGCGCTAACATTGATGTTTGCGACGAAAGAGGTACAGCCATGAACCGCGAAGACAAACTCGAGCTCATAACGCGCTTTGAAAACGCCCTCTCCGCCCTGGACGGCCTCTTGGCCGGCCTGGAGGACGAAGCGCTCCGTTTCGTCCCGGCCCTGCCGGAAGCCTGGTCGATCAACGACCACCTCGTCCACCTCCTCGACGCCGAGGCGGCGACGTATTTCCGGATCCGGGCCGCCGTGGCCGAACCGGGCTTCGCCGTTCCCGTCTGGGAAGAGGAAGCCTGGCGCGCCAGGTTGCGCTACGACGCGAGCGACGGCCGCGCCTGCCTCGCCGCCGCGCGGGCCCTGCGCTCCGCCGCCGGCGCCACGCTCCGGGCCCTTGCCGACGCCGATTGGGAGGGCTTCTGGATCCAGCATCCGAGCCGGGGCCGGGTCCTCCTCTCCGAACTTCTCGAGACCTATCGCGACCACCTGGCCTTCCACGCGCCCTTCGTGAAGCGGAACCGCGAGGCCTGGCTCAAGCGGGCGGGGGCCTAGCCATGGATCTCCTCGCCCTGCTTTCGCAGCCCGAGCTCACGACCGAAGCCGCCTTGGTGCGGCTCCTCCTCGCCCTCGTCGCCGGCGGCGTCGTCGGCATCGAGCGCGAGATCAGGCGCCAGACCGCAGGCCTCCGCACCCACATCCTGATCTGCCTGGGCGCGACCCTCCTCATGCTCCTGTCGATCTGGATGCCCCAGGCCTTCGGCTACGACAAGGGCGACCCCGGCCGGATCGCGGCCCAAGTCGTCTCCGGCATCGGCTTCCTCGGGGCGGGCGCCTTCATCAAGATCGGCAACAACATGAAGGGCCTGACGACGGCCGCCTCCATCTGGGTGGTGGCCGCCATCGGCATGGCGATCGGCGCCGGCATGTGGGGCCCCGGCCTCATCGGCCTCGGCCTCGTCATCGGCACCCTCTCCCTCCTCGAGCCCGTGGAGCGGCATTTCTTCCCGACCGAGCGCATCAAGGTGCTCCGGATCGATTACGACGAGAAGACGATGAACCGGAAGAAGCTCTTCGAGGTGCTGAAGGCCCACAAGGT
>JAEUJG010000348.1 GCA_016794765.1 Spirochaetaceae bacterium
GGAGCTCATGAGCGCGGCGGGCATGCCTCTCGCGCGCATAACCTTGCCGGAAGGGCTCCGCGCCCTCCGGCTCTCCCTTGGCAACCCGGGAGAAGGCGGGGAGGTCTCCGTCCTCCGCGTCCTGGCCCGCGCGGCGCCCGAGCTTGTCGCCAAGACCGCGGGTCGCGGTTTGGCCGCCGCCATCGCTCCCTGACAATCCCTCCCGTCCGATCCCCGCTCCCCCCCACGGGCCTTCCGCCCCCGCGCCGCCGCATGTATCCCGTCGCTTGCGCCCCGGTCCGGCCGGCATTAGACTGTGTTTGCCGGCCAAGCCTCGATCGCTTCGACAGCCTCGATCCCGAGTTTCGTCGATCGATCGCTCTTTTTTGATTTTGTCCCTCGGCCGCGCTAGACTTAAGCAACGGTAACAAGGAGCGACGCATGCATACAAAACTGTTTCCGATCGCCGCGCTGGCCTTGGCGGCCCTCCTCGCGTCCTGCGCGAGCGCCCCGCCCCCCGCGCCGCCGCCGGCCCCGGCGCCCGGCGCCCCCGCCTCCGGCGATTCCGCCAGCAAGGACCGCGCCAAGGCCCTCGTCCAGGGCGGCTACGACGCCGGCGCCGCCATCCCCGCTCCCTCCCCGGCTCCCGGGACCGGCGCGACGGCCTCCTCCGCCTCCGCCGACCAGCCTCCTCCCCCTCCGGGACAGCTGACGGCCGAGGAGCAAGCCTATCTCCAGAACTACCTCGGGCGCCTCAACTACATGGTGTATTACAACGACGACGCCAAGCTCGAGCCGCGGCTCGCCAAGATCGCCGTTTCCCAGGCGAACCGCTTCCTCATCGAGCAACAGGGCCTGTCGGTCATCGATTTCGACCAGATCGAGAAGAACAAGAAGGACCAGCAGGCCGCCTACCAGTCGGAGACCGGCGGCAGCATCGACCTGATCCAGTACCTCGCCCAGAAATTCAACGCCGACGTCTACGTGGAGCTGGATTTCGCCGTGACGAGCGAGACCAGGGACGGCAAATTCTACGCCTCCGCCCAGGGATCGATGAAGATTTTCGACACCTCCACCGCCGCCCTCCTCGGTTCCGTCGCCTTCATGAGCCAACCGGCCTTCAGTCCGAGCTCCATGGACGCCGCCGTCGCCAACGCGATCGCCGCCTCCGTCTGGACGGCCATGCCCAAGATGACCGCCCAGGCCAAGGAACTCCTCAAGGGTTCGCTGTCCCGCGGCGTGCGCTACGAGGTCGTGATCCAGAAGACTCCCGACTCCAAGCAGGTGAGCGCCCTTCGCCGCGCCCTGGCCAAGAAGGTCAGGGAGGTCGAGCAGGTCTCCTATTCGCCCAACGAGACCAAGCTCTATCTCTACACCTTCCAGGGCCGCGACAAGGTAGAGGACGCGATGTACGACGCCGGCTCCGCGGCCGGACTCAACGACCTGAACCTGGTCTACAGCCGGGGCAAGTCCTTCACGTTCAACTCGGGTCTGTGATTCGCCGCGGCGAGGGCCGGCCGCAGGCCGGCGCGCCGCGAGAAGGATAGGGCGTTCAAGCCCAAGGAAAGAATACCGTAGGAGGTAATCATGAGGAAGATTTCCATTATTCTCCTCGCGCTCGTGACGATCTTCGCCATCGTCGGTTGCGCGAGCAAGCCCGCGGCCCCGGCCGGCGGCGTCAATCCGCCCGCCCCGACGGTCAAGGCCTATCCGCCCCAGATCCTCGAGCACAAGGG
>JAEUJG010000363.1 GCA_016794765.1 Spirochaetaceae bacterium
ACCAAGGCGGCGCGGAGGCTGATGCCGAGGTTGCGGTAATCGACTTCGAAGTTGCCGGGGATCATCGACTGGAGCTGGGGCGGGATCATGCCGACCTTGACGCCAACGTCAATCGGAAGGAAGGGGAGGCCGATCTTGGCCATCGCGCCGAGGGCGGGGATGGGGAAGCCGAGGGCGTCGAGCTGGGGCGGCAGCGAAGCGCCCATCTGGGTCATGAAGTTTTTGATGTTCGGGGTCATGCCCGTGCCGGTCGCGCCGACGAAGACTCCCGCCCCAAGATGGGGGAAGGAGCCGATGAAGGCGTCCGACCAGGTGTTGCCGATGGCCGCGTTGACGCCGATGGTCTTGGCGCCGCCCGTGGCGATGTCGCTGAGGGCGCCCTTCAGCTCATCAAAGGTTTGCGCGCCCGCAATGCCGCCAAAAAGAGCGATAAGGGCGAGGACGAGAGCGAATCGCTTCATGGTTCCTCCTTCAATCCGTAGGCATAACTATATCGAACTTTGGAGATATTTTCCATTTGCCGATTAAAAAAGTAGGCCTCTGACCTCCAAGGCCGCCAGGGCCTTGCCGTGGGCCGCGTCGAAGATCTCAAAGTGGACGTGGCCGCCGTGACCCGCCTTGCGGGCGTTGGAGCCGGTATCGCCGCCGCGCCCGAGGCTCTGCCCCTTGGTCACGACGCTGCCCGGCTCCACGAAGACCTTGGAGAGGTGGAAATAGCTGTAATAGCGGCGCGCGGCGGGGTCGTAGACGATGACGCCGTTGCCCGAGTTGGGCGACAGGCCGCCGGAGCGGTAGCTCGATTGGCCGGCGCCGCCCTTCCAGTCCCGCGCCGACGCGAGGACGATGCCCGAGGAGACGGAAAGAATCTCCGGGCCGATCTCGCCGCCCATTCCGGATTGGACGCGGGTGAAAAATATGTCGAGGGCGTAGGGATGGGCGCGGTCGAGGTCGCGGCGCGGCGGCGGATACACCTCGCCGCGGCGGGCAAGGGGGCCTATCTTGCCGTCGGACGCCTGAGGGGGGAGGCTGCCGTCGGGCCCGCGGCTGAGCTCCGCATAGGCCGCGGCTAGCGCGGCTTCGATCTGACGCCGCAAGGCGCGCATCTTCGGCACGAGCTCGGCCATTTCCGCGTAGGCTTCCGCGGCGCGGCCCGTGCGGGCGGCAGCCTCGCGAAAGTCGTCGAGGTCGCGGTCGATCGCCAGGAGGGCCGCCGCGGCGCTCGGACCCGGCAGGGCGGCGCCCACCGCGCGCGCGGGATCCAGACCTCCGCGGCGGGCTGTCGCCACGAGGCTCGCCGCGACCCGCGCGGCCTCCTCGGGGCTTTGCCCCGCCAACGAGCCGGTGGAGAGTCGCTCGGCGAGCGGTGAGATCGCGGCGCGAGCGCGGAGCAGTTCGGAAACGCTGTCGGAAAAGCCCGGATTGGCGGTTTCAAGGGGATGGTAGGCGCTCGGCGAGGCGGGGCCGGCAAGCCCCGCGCCGATGACGCCGGAGCCGGCTTCGCCCGGATGCCGCGCTCCGGCGAAGGAAAGGGCCAAGTACCTGCCCGCGGCGATGAAGACGAAGGCTCCGACCAGGGCTGCCGCGAGGGCGCCGACGAGGGCCAGGCCCAGGTGGCCGGAACCGCCGAGGCGGAGCCATCCGACCTTGCCCTCTTTCTTCTCCCCGTCCGGAAAGGGGGGCCCTTCCGCTTCCCTCATGCCTCGGCCGCCGCCTCCGGCTCGGGCTCGAGCCGGCGAGCCGCCGCCAGAAAGAGGGCGGCGCAGGTCTTGGCGTCGTCCAGGGCACGGTGCGACCGCCCCGTGTCGATGCCGAGGAAGCGGGCGAGATCGACCAGCTTGTAGCTCTGGAGTCCGGGGTAGGCCGCCTTGGCGAGGATCCTCGTGTCGAGGACCTCGTTCAAGGCCGCCGGCAAGCCCGCGCGCTCGAGCTCGGCGCGGAGGAAGGCGAGGTCGAAGGGCGCGTTGTGCGCGATGATCACGGCGCCGCGCGCGAGCTCCGCGAGGGCGGGGGCCCTCGCGGCGAAGTCGGGCTCGCCGCGCACGTCCTCGTCGCGGATCCCGTGGATGCCCGTCGTC
>JAEUJG010000369.1 GCA_016794765.1 Spirochaetaceae bacterium
AAGATCTCGAGGACGCCGAAGAGGGCGCCGGCCTTGTCCTCGGCGTGGAAGACGGCGGAGCACTTCTGGCGCTTGCCCTCCCGGCCGCGGGCCAGGCGCTCGCCCTCCTCCCGGTTCGCGAGCACGAAGAATCGCGTCCGGTTGTTGTCCGCGTCCTGGACGCCTTCCTTGATCACCTCGAGGCCGTAGAGTTCTCCGGCCAGGCGGCTCGCGAGGGCCGCGGAGGCCCGGGGCTTTTCCTCGGCGAGCATCCGGGCCGCGCCGGCGGTGTCGAACCAGGGCACGGCGTCCAGGTGGTTCCGCGCCAGGAAGCCGCGGCACTGGGCCAGGGCCTGGGTGTGCGAATAGACCTGGCGGATCTCGCGGTGGTCGGTGCCCGGTTGGCAGAGCAGGCAGTGCCGCACCGGCAGGTCCACGGCCGCGACGATGCGGAGGTCGGCGTAGACGAGGATCGCGTTGACCGGGCCGATGAGGCCGCCCAAGGTGTTCTCCACGGGGACGATGCCGTAATCGAAGCGGCCTTCGCGGACGGCGTCGAAGACGTCGACGAATTCGCGGCAGGGGATGGTCGCGAGCCCGGAATCCCAGGAGCGGGCGGCCACCTCGCTCCAGGCCCCGTGGTCGCCCTGGAAGCCGATCGTGCGGAGGCCGCGCGCCTGGATCGCCTTGCTCTCGGCCATGAGCGTGGTCCAGAGCCCCGCGGCGAAGTCGGGGGAGACGAGGCTGCGCACCGGACGGCGCGCGCGCTCGAGGACGGCCTCCTCGCGGCTGTTGTCCAAGGGGCCCGCGGGCTTGAAGGTCCGCGTAAGCAGGGCCTTTTCCATGCGCTCTTCGAGGAGGGAGAGAAGGCGTTCGTCGATGCGGTCTATGTCGTTCCTGAGTTCATCCAGCGTCATGGCTGCTCCTTCCTGGCTGGCGCGAAAGCGTGGGTCTCCGCCATGAGGGCGAGATCGGCGAGGACGACCGCGGCCGCCGCCTCCAGGGCGACGGCGGCGCGGAGGGCGATGCAGGCGTCGTGGCGGCCCCCGATCGCGAGGCTCCCCTCCGCGTCCGCGCGGAAGTCGTAGGTGGTCTGGGACCTGGCGATGGAGGAAGGCGGTTTCACGGCGACGCGGCAGACGAGTTCGTTGCCGTTGGTTATGCCGCCGTTGAGGCCGCCCGCCCCGTTCCGCGAGGTGCGTCCGTCGCGGGAGACGATCGGATCGTTGTGCGCGCTTCCGCGCATGCGGGCGGCCGCGAAGCCGTCGCCGAACTCGACGCCGCGGACGCCCGGGACCGCGAAGAAGGCCTGCGCGAGGAGCCCCTCGACCGAGCCGAAGAAGGGCTCGCCGAGGCCGGGCCTTAGGCCGGCGACGCGGAGCTCGACGAGGCCGCCGACGGAATCTCCGGCCTCGGCCGCCTCGCGCAGGGCGGCTTCGACGTCGGTTAGGCCGCCCGCCTCGAGGACGCGGGTCGAGAAGCCGACGCCGGGCAGGAGCTTTTTCGCGACGACGCCGGCGGCGACGAGGCCGGCGGTCACGCGGCCGGAGAAGTGGCCGGAGCCGCGGGGATCGTTCCAGCCGCCGTAGCGGATCGCGCCGGAAAGGTCCGCGTGCCCCGGACGCGGCATTCGGCGGAAGAGCCCGTAGTCGCCCGGCCGCGTGTCCTCGTTGCGGAAAAGGATGAGGAGGGGCGTCCCCGTCGTGTGGCCCTCGAAGAGCCCGGAAACGACCTCCGGGATGTCGGCCTCGCGGCGGGGCGTCGTGCCCGCGGCCCCGGCGCGGCGTCGGGCGAGGTCGGGCTCGAAGTCGGCGACCGCCAGGGGAAGGCCCGCGGGGCAACCGTCGATGAGGACGCCGACGGCGGGACCGTGGGACTCGCCGAAGATCTCGAGCCGGAAGAGGGTGCCGAGACTGTTCATGGAACCTCCATCACGAAAGCGGCGAGCTCGGCGAGGGGAAGTTCGACGACCTCCGCGCGGCCGAAATCTCGGGGCAGGACAAAGCGGACGACATCGGCCTCCCGCTTCTTGTCCGCGCCGAGAGCCGCGCCGACGCGGCGGCGCAGGGCCAGGGCGGCCTCCGGGTCGCCCGGGACGCCCGGGCCGCCGCGCGCGCCGAGTTCGATGGCCGCGGCGACGGAGACCGGCAGGTCCCAGGCCCCGACCAGGGCCAGGAGGCGGGAGAGGGTCGCCGCTTCCATGGCCCCGCGGGCCGCGGCCAGGCGCGCGGCCGAGCACAGTCCGGCGGCGACGGCGTGGCCGTGTGGGATGCCGAGCTCGAGTTCAAGCCCGTGCCCGATGCTGTGGCCGAGGTTGAGGAGGCGGCGCTCCCCGGCCTCGCGCTCGTCGCGGGAGACCACCCCGGCCTTGATGGCCACGGAACCGGCGACGATCGCCTCCAGGTTCCCGCGGCCGCCCGGCTCGGCCGCCCGCGGCCGCCGACCGCCGAGGCCCTCGACGAGGGCGGCGTAGTCTCCGCCCGCGAGGACGGCGTGCTTCAGGACCTCGGCCATGCCGGAGGCGAATTCGGTGTCGCTCAACGTGTCCAGGAAGGCGACGTCCGCGAGGACGCGGCGCGGCTGGCTGAAGGCGCCGACGAGGTTCTTCCGCCCCCGGAAGTCGATGCCGGTCTTGCCGCCCACCGAGGCGTCGACCATCGCGAGGAGGGTGGTCGGCAGGCACTCGAAGGCGACGCCGCGCAGCCAGGTGGCGGCCGCGAAGCCGGCGAGGTCGGAGACCGTGCCGCCGCCGAAGGCGATCACCGTGGAGCCGCGGTCCAGGCCCGCGTCCAGAAAGGCTCCGTACAGGGCTTCGAGCGAGGCGAGGCTCTTGGCCGCCTCGCCTCGCGGGGCGGCCACGCGGGGGATCCCGGGCAGGACGCGGTCGAGGAGGGCGCCGTGGAGGCGCAGGGCCTCGGCGTCGGCGACGACGATCGCCCGCGCGCCCGCCTCCGCCCGCGCCGCCGCCACGCCGTCGGCCCCGGCCTCCGCCGCGATGGGAAAGTCGCCGGGCCCGAGGGCCGCGACGCGGACCAGGGACTCGCCGTCCCGGACCTTGATTCGAAGTTCCATGTCAGGCCGCCCCCGCCCCGGCCCGCTCCGTCGCGTCCGCGGCGCCGGTCTCCGCGTCGCCCGCGGCGGCATCCGCCGCGCCCGCCGCCTCCAGCTCGTCCATGAAGGCGCGCAGGCGCCGGAGCTTGTCCATGAGGCGGCCAAAGGAGGCGGGATCGAGCTGCTGGTCCTTGTCGGAGAGGGCGCTCGAAGGATCGCAGTGGACCTCGATCTCCAGGCCGTCGACGCCGGCCGCGACCGCCGCCAGGCTCATCGGCTCCACCATGCCGAGGATGCCCGTCCCGTGGGAGGGGTCGACGATGATGGGGAGATGGCTGGCGGCGCGGACGGCGGGGATCATCGAAAGGTCGAGGGTGTTGCGGGTGTAGGTCTCGAAGGTCCTGATGCCGCGCTCGCAGAGGATGACCTGGCCGTTGCCCTCGGCGAGGATGTACTCGGCGCAGTTGAGCCATTCCTCGAAGGTCGCGTGCATGCCGCGCTTCAGGAGGACCGGCTTGCCCGCCTTGCCCGCCTCGCGGAGGAGGGAAAAGTTCTGCATGTTGCGCGCGCCGATCTGGAGGATGTCGGCGTACTCGCCGACCCAGGACACGTCCCGCGTGTCGATCACCTCGGTGACGATGGGCAAACCCGTCTCGCGGCGCGCCTTGTCGAGGAGCTTGAGGCCCTTGAGCCCGAGGCCTTGGAAGGCATAGGGAGAGGTGCGCGGCTTGAAGGCGCCGCCGCGGAGCATCGCGGCCCCGGCCTCCTTCACCGCGACGGCGCTGCGGATGATCTGGTCCTCGCTCTCCACGGCGCAGGGGCCGGCCATGACGACGAGGCCTTCGCCTATCCTGACGCCCGCCACCTCGATGACGGAGCGGTCGCGGCCGGGCGCCTGCCCGGCGAGCCTGAGGTTTTTCATGCCGTCCTCCCGGCCTTGCATACTATGCTGAACATGTCGTGTCTCCAATCGGCAATCGCATCGTGTCGCTTCCGCGCGCCGGAGCGGCGGGGGGTGGACTTGTTCCGATCCTCCGACTTCCGGCTCGCTCCGCCCGGACCGGGCGGCGAAGGAGCCTCAATGCGTATAAAAGGAGTAGTAGGAATAAAAAAAGGAGGGATTGGAGAGGAGGGTCGCGGAAACGCCGACGGAACGACCGCCGCTTGGGCGGGACGGGGCGAGGCCGGGCGGCGGCGCCTTGTGGTCAGGGGCCGCGGGGGCCCAGGCTGCTTCCATCGTCATGCTTTCGTTCCGGGAGCGCCGGGGAGGCGCTCGTCGGGTGATGCACCCTAGCACGGGCCGCGGCCCGAGTCAAGTTTCTATCGAGAGATGCCCACGGCTTGCCAAAACGGCGTACGGACTGTACCGTGGCCCGATGCCGATGCTATCCGAACGCGCGCGCGCCGTCGAGCCCTCGCGCACCATCGCGATGAACCAGCGCGCCCGCGAGCTCAAGGCCGCCGGCAGGGACGTGATCGACCTCACGGTCGGCGAGCCCGACTTCAGGCCGCCGCGCCGCGTCCTGGAGGCGGCGGCCGCCGCGGCCCTTGCCGGCGCCGACCGCTATACGCCGGTCGCCGGCCTCCCCGAACTGCGCGAACTCGCCGCCGCCGCCTGCCTTGCGGACGGGGCCTTGGGGTATGGCCCCGGCGGGCTCATGGTGGCTCCCGGCGCCAAGGGCGCCCTCAGCGCCGCCTTCATGGCCCTGGCCGGCCCGGGAGACGAGGTCCTCATTCCGACGCCGGCATGGCTGAGCTACGCGGAGCAGGCCAAGCTCGTCGGCGCCGAACCCCGCCTCGTCTACTGCCCGCCCGAAAGCGGCTACAAGCTCGATCCCGCGGCGCTGCGCGGCGCGCTCACGGGGCGGACCAGGCTCATCGTCCTCGGCAGCCCCGCCAATCCGACGGGCGCCGTCTATTCCCGGACCGAACTCGAGGCCCTCGCGGCCGTACTGGAAGCGCGGCCCGACATCTGGATCCTGTCCGACGAAGTCTACCGATCCATTCGCTATGTGGCCGAGGCCCCGAGCCCCGCGGAACTGCCGGCCCTGCGGGCCAGGACGGCCGTCGTCCGCGGCCTCTCCAAGTCCCATGCCATGACCGGTTGGCGCATCGGCTTCCTGGCCGGCCCCCAAGACTTCATCGACGCGGCCATCGCCATCCAGGGCCAGACCCTGACCTGCGCCGCGAGGGTATCCCAGCTCGCCGCCATCGAGGCGCTGAAGCTGCCGCCCGCCGAGCTCAAGCCCATGCTGGAAGCCTACGAAGACCGCCGGGCCTTGGTCTGCGCCGGCCTCGCCGCCGCCCGCGGCCTCGGCGTGACGCCGCCCGAAGGGGCCTTCTACGCCTTCCCCCGCATCGAGGGCCTCGTCGGGGCCACGGCCCCCCGCGGGACGATTCGCTCCTCGGACGAGCTGGCGCTCTACCTTCTCGAGGAGGGCGGCGTCGCCCTGGTGCCCGGCTCGGCCTTCGGTGACGACGGCGCGCTCAGGCTCTCCTTCGCCGCCTCCGAAGCCTGCCTGGCCGAGGCCCTGGACCGCATCGCGGCGAGCCTGGCCAAGCTCGGTTAGGCTGGACCGGGCGGCGGGCCGCGCCGGCTCAGCGGGCGCACTGCCGCGGCCCGGCGGACGGCGCCGCCCGAGCGGACGGCGCTCGCTCAGCGGGCGGTCGCGGCTTCGATTTCCTTTATCGCGCGCTCGCACCAGCCCGCCGTGGCCGCAGCCATGGATCGGCCGTAATCGGCGATCAGGCGCCACATGAGCCCCTCGGTTCCATGAGGAAGGCGGCCGGTCAGCTCTTCGATGCCCCTGTCGCTCGCGAGGGCCGCGGCCCGCTCCGCCGCGATGAACCTGAGCATCGTCGCCGGATCGGCGAGGTTGCCGAAGAGGAGCTTGAGGGCGAATTCGTTGCGCATCGCCGTGGGGGCGGGATCCTGGACGATCCAGGAGCCGAAGGCGGCGCGGCCGGCCGACGTGACGCGGTAGCGGATTCGGGCCGGGCCGCTTTCCGGCGTTTCCCGCCGGGCCGTGACGAAACCGTCCTCTTCGAGGGCCTTGAGGGCCGGATACACGCTCGCGCTCGGCTCCTGCCAGAAGCAGCCGACCATCTCGTTGAGGCGTTTGCGGATCTCGTAGCCGGTCATGTCCCCATAGTGAAGCATGCCGAGAACGGCATAGCGGGCGCGGTTTTCCTTGGCCATTTCGCAACGATACAGGCAAGTGGCCGACCGTTCAAGCGCCGGCGTCCGCGCCCCGCGGACGCCGGCCGGGACGGCGTCCTAGGACCGGCGCTCCGGTTCCACCCGCACGAGGGCGCGCAGGTAGGACGTCAGCGTGGCGCGGTAGAAGAAGGCCGAAAAGAGGAGATAGGCCCCCGTCGTCGCCAGGACGGCCGGCAGGATCGAGCCGTCGAGCAGCTCGGAGAGCATCCGCATCGCAAAGGCGGTATGCGCGACGCCGACGAGAAGGGGCAGGCCGAAGACGACGCGGAGCTGCAGGGCCACGCTGCGCTTGCCGTCCTCGGGCGACATGCCGAGCTTCCGGAGCAGGGCGTAGCGCCGCCCGTCGTCCCGCGCGTCGATGAGCTGCTTGAAGCCGATGAGGGCGCAGGCGGCCAGGAAAAAAACCAGGCAGAGGAAGACCCCGATGAAGAGCATCATGCCGCTCGTCTCGTAGAAATCCCGCTCGTGGTCCGAGTAGGCGACGAAGTTGACGGCCCCGACTCCCAGTTCCGCCCTTAGGCGCTCGGTCAACGCCGCGCTGTCGCCGGGCCGGTCGATGACCAGGCCCGAAATCTCCACGCGGGCGGCGGGGCCCAGGGCGGCCGCTGCCCGCTCCCACTCACCGTCCTCGAGTACGAGGAGGGGTTTGGCCTTTTCGAGGGAAATGGGCGGATCCCGGTGGACGAGGACGACGGCGAAGGAGCGCGGGATGGAACCCAGACGGGCGGTCACGGCGGAAGACCAGGCGCGCATGTTCGTGTCCTCGCCATAGGCGGGATCGACGGCGATCACCTGGCCGGGAGCCAACCCGGGCGGCGCGGAATCGCCGCGGGCCGCGAGGCGCTTCGCGTAGTCGGAGCGCCGCATGAGGTGGCCCTTGAAGGGGCCGTCCTTCTCGCCGAACTCGCGGGCCTCCGCGGTCGGCGGCGCGCCCTCGAGCTCCGCGCGGAGGAGGGCAAAGCGCTCGGCCGAGAGAACCGCGCGGCCCTCCTCGCGGACGATGGCCGCGGCCTTCCCGAGGAGGGCCGGATCGGCGGACTCGTATTCATAGGTGAATTCCGAGGCTTCCGTGATCTGCTGGTAGCCCGTCGCGTAGATGCTCGCCGTCGTCGCGACGGAACTCATCGCCACGGCGTCCAGGACTGCGATCGTCGCGAGAAGCCGCGAATTGCGCCTGAGGCGGAAGCTGAGCTGCGAGTAGGCCACGAGGCGCGGCCCCGAAAGCCAGCGGCGACGGTCGCGCCGCGCGAGCGACAGGAGCCCGGGAGCGAGCCCGGAAAACAGGCAATAGGTGCCGAGGATCGTCGCGCCGAGGACGGGCAGCATGAAGCGGATGACGCCGCGCAGGTCGGCGGAGAGCGCCACGCCGTAGCCGGCCCCCAGGAAGAGCAGCGCGGCGATCGAAAGCGGCAACGTGAGCCGCGGCGGCCGCTCCGCGTCCTTCTCCGCCTTGAAGAGATCCACGAGGCGGGCGCGCCGCACCGCGACGTAGGAGCGCGCCGCGGACAGGAGGAAGATCGCCAGAAAGACTCCCGAGGTGACGAGGACGGCGCGCGGCGCGAGGACGAAGCGCACCTCGATCGGGAGGCGCATCAGGGCGGCCAGCGCCATCGCCTCGAGGCGCGCAAGAAGGCCGCCGAGGAGGAGGCCCGAGCCGAGCGCGAAGAGGCCGACGACGGCGCTTTCCAGGAAGAGGAGGCGGGCCGTCTCGCCGCGCCTGAGCCCGAGGAGGGAATAGGTCGCGATCTCCTTGGAGCGGCGCTTCAGGAAAAAACCCGAGGCGATCCAGGTGAAGGCGAAGCCGAAGACGGCGACGATGATCGAGGAGACCATGAACATCGCCGTGATCCGCGAGGAGCTCTTGCTCGCCTCGAGGAACTGCGGATTCTCCCGCAGGGAGGAGAAGGAATAGAAGGCGACGACGACGAAGACGAGGCAGGAGTAATAGGCGGCGTAGTCGCGGAGGTTGCGGCGGAGGTTCCGCCTCGCGAGATCAGCGGGCAGCACGGCTTTCTCCCTCAAGGCTCGCCAGGACGCCGAGGACGCGGTCGAAGAGCTCCTTCCGGCCCCCCGGCCCGCGGCGGAGCTCGGTGTAGAGCCGGCCGTCCTTGATGAAGAGCACCCGCTTGCACCAGCTCGCCGCGAAGGGATCGTGGGTGACGAGGAGGATCGTCGCGCCGCGCTTTTCGTTGAGGCCGGAGAAGCATTCGAGGAGGTCGCGGCTCGAGGCGGAGTCGAGGGCGCCGGTCGGCTCGTCGGCGAGGACGAGGGCCGGCTTGGCGGCCACCGCGCGCGCGGCCGCGGCCCGCTGCCGCTGGCCTCCGGAGACCTCGGCCGGGTACTTGTGGAGCGCGGCCGCGATGCCGAGCTCCTCCGCCAGCTCGTCGACCCGCGCGAGGATCTCGTCGGCCGGACGCCGCGCCAGCGCCAGGGGCAGCGCGATGTTCTCCGCCAGGGACATCGTGTCGAGGAGGTTGGCGTCCTGGAAGACGAAGCCGAGCCGCTCGCGGCGGAAGGTGGCCAGGCCCTCGTCGTCGAGCTCCGCGAGGTCCACGCCGTCCACGAGGATGCGGCCCGAGGTGGGGGCGTCGATGGTCGCGACGAGGTTGAGGAGGGTCGTCTTGCCGGAGCCCGAAGGACCCATCACGGCGGTGAAGTCGCCGGCGGTGAGGGAAAGGCTCACCTCCTCGAGGGCGGCGGTCGGCGGTCCGCCGGCGCGGCCGCGGTAGATCTTGGTCAGGTTTTCGATGGAAAGGACATTCATGGGGGATCGCTCCTTCTTGCCGGCGAAGATAGCCCCGGCGAAGGGCCGGCGGCAATTTCGCCGACCTTACGAAAGCGGCTCGCGGCGCTTACCTTCTCGTAAGCGCCCGGCGCCGGCCTTCGCGGGCCGGGCCTCATTCGCCGCGGGCCGGTTCGTTCCAGTCGGAGAGCCGCGGGAAGGAGAGGATGGCCCGGGTACCGAGCCCCTCCTCGGACTCGAGGCGGAGGCCGTGGCCGAGGCGGTCGCAGAGCTTCCTCGAGAGATAGAGGCCGAGGCCCGTCGCCGCGAGGTCCCCCCGGCCGTTCTTGCCGGTGAAGCTTCGCGTAAACAGCCGGGGCAGGTCCTCGGCCCGGATCCCGATGCCCTCGTCCGTTACGACGAGACGGGTCTCGCGCCCGTCGCGCTCCATGGCCACGAGCACCCGGCCGCCCTGCCGCGAATACTTGGCCGCGTTCGAAAGAAGCTGCTCGAGGATGAAGTCGAGCCATTTCGGATCGCTGCGCAGCTCGAACCAGGGACCCGCGAGCTCGGGCCTGAGGTCCTTCGCGATGAAGGAGCGCGCCAGGCGCCGCAGGACCTCGCGGACCGCGCGCTCGGGATCGACGGCCTCCACGAGGGAGTCGACGGCGAAGTCGGAGGAACGCGCGTAACCCAGGGCCTTGCGGAGGCGGTCCTCCAGGCGCTCGATCTCCGCCAGGACCTCCGCTCGCTGGAGCTCGCCGGCCTCGGCCATCAACCGAAGCGCGGAGACCGGCGTCTTGAGCTCGTGGACCCAAGCGGCGATGAACTCCACGTCCTCGCGGGCGGCCAGGCGCCGCCCGGCGATCTCGGCCTCGGCGTCCGAGCGGAGTCGCTCCATGAGGAGGGCCGGCTCCGGCGCCTCGCCCGGGGGCGGCTCGGGAAGCTCGAGGCCGAGGGGCGAGAACTCGCCCTTCGCCGCCTTGCCGAGGGCTTCATAATAAGGCCCCGCGATCAGCCACTCCGCGACGAGGTAGCCGGCGACGAGGAGGGAGGACAGGAGGGCGAGATAGCCGAGGTTGGCGGGACTGGGCCTGGTCCGGGCGTCCAAGGCCATGACCAGGATGAGAAGGGCCGCGAAGAAGACCAGGAAGGCCGCAAGCCGGAGGCGGCGCCCCAGGAAGGGCAGGAGCCTCACGGGACGACGTAGCCTTCGCCCTTGCGGGTCAGGATGAAGCCCTCGAGGCCGATCTCGGCGAGCTTCTTCCGGAGGCGGTTCATGGCGACGTTGAGGGTGTTGTCGTCCACGAAGACCTCGTCGTTCCAGAGCGCCTCCATGACCTCCGCCTTGGTGACGAGTTCGCCCGCCCTTCCCATCAGCGTGGCCAGGATGCGGAACTCGTTGCGGGTGAGGTCCGCCGAAGCGCCGTCCTTGTCGAGGCGCGCGGCCTTCAGGTCCAGGAC
>JAEUJG010000372.1 GCA_016794765.1 Spirochaetaceae bacterium
CGAGGCTCCGCCGCGGCGCCTCGGCGGGCGCGGCGAAGAGGCGCGCGTCGGCCGCCCGTTTTTCGTCATCCTTGCGGAAGATCAGCGCCATGAGAAGGCCGATCAGGATGGCGAACAGCACCGCGCCGACGCTCCGCGCCAGGCCGAGCTTCCAGCCGAAGACCTTGGCGGAAAGCACGATGGCGAGGATGTTGATCGCGGGGCCGGAATAGAGGAAGGCCACGGCGGGGCCGAGGCCGGCTCCCTTCTTGTAGATGCCCTTGAAGATCGGCAAGACCGTGCAGGAGCAGACCGCGAGGATGGCGCCGGAGACGGAAGCCACGCCGTAGGCCGTGAGCCGGTTCGCGTCGGGGCCGAGGTAGCGCATCACCGCCTGCTGGTTCAGGAAGACCGTGATCGCCCCGGCGATGAACATGGCCGGCACCAGGCAAAGGAGCACATGGAGCCTGGCATATTCGCCGAGCATGAGAAAGGCCTCGTTCGTCGCCCCGAGGACCCGCGGCGCCTCGAAGGGAATGAAGTAGGCGGCGAGGAAGACGCCGAAAACGACGAGCAGCTTCCTGTTCGGCGAGAGTTCCTTCGCGCTCATGCCCTCACCTGCGACGCGATCCGGTCGGCGACAGCCTCGACAAGTTCGTCGGTGATGTCCGTTTTTCCCTTTTCGACGCCGTAGTCGGTCATGACGAATTGGCGACAGGGGATGCCCTGCCGTTCGAAGATCTTGGCGCCGCAGCCGACCTTGCAGCCGTCGAGCACGATATTGCGCGTCGCGCTTCGGGCCGATTCCAGAAAACCGGAGAGATCGGCGCCCATGGCCGCGAGGCAGGCGCCGGAGCCGACCTTTTCGCGCCGGAGACGACGCATCACCCGATCCGCCAGAAGGCCGGTGTTGGCGGCGCCGGAGCAGGCGTAGACGAGGTTTACCTCGCCGTCGGTTTCACAGGAGCAGGGCATCTCACTTTCCTCCCTGGAGCAGGGCGGCGACCTGGTCTTTCGTGAGCACCTTGCCCACGCTCTTCACGACGCCGTCCACGGCGAGGGCCGGGGTCATCATCACGCCCATGTCCATGATCGCGTCGGGATCGGAGACCTTCTCCACCTCCGCGGCCAGGCCGAGCTCCAGGACGGCCGCCTTGGCGTGCTCCTCGAGCAACTTGCACTTGGCGCAGCCCATGCCGAGAATTTGTACCTTCATCGAAACCTCCGTCACCGAGCTTTCTATGTTGCAAATTATGGAAACATTGCATGAATGTGTCAAGGCGAAGCTTGACTAAAGTTGCCGAATGCTGCAACTTTAGGACATGGAAGCGCCACGCCTGCCCCGCTTTGAGCTCCGGGCCGAGATGTTCAAGGCCCTCGCCCATCCCATGCGGCTCCTCCTCCTCGAGAAGCTGAAGGAGCGGCCGTGGTGCGTCTGCGAGTTGGCGGAAGCGGCGGGCATCGAAAAGTCCGTTGCCTCCAAACATCTCTCCGAACTCAAGGCCGCCGGCCTCATCGACGACGAAAGGCGGG
>JAEUJG010000387.1 GCA_016794765.1 Spirochaetaceae bacterium
TTCTTCGGCGCGGAGGATCCGGCCGCCGAGGTGGCCGCCGTGCGCCTGGCCGCCCGCGGCCAGGCGGCCGCCCGCGCGGCCCTGGCCGCCCGCCGGGCCTAGGTCGGGGCCGGAGAGCGGTCGCGCCCATCGCGCGTTTGAGTTTTGCGGCCGCCCGGCCGATAATGAATCGGAGGCCCGTACATATGCACAAAAAGAGCGCGCCCCTCCTCTCGCTCCTCGTCCCGCTCCTCGTCCTGGCCCTGGCGCCCGCCGCCGCCCAGTCCCCCTCGGGAGGACCGGCCGCCCAGCCCGCCCAACCCAAGGCGACAGGAGCCGCGTCGGGCGCGGAGTCGCCGAGCGCCATCCTCCTCGATTACGGCATCGTGGCCTTCGGCGAGGAGCGCTACCGCGAGGCGATCGACACCTTCGCCCGCGTCCTGGCCGATCCCAAGGCCCAGGCCGAGCGCCCCGAGGCCGCCTACTGGTCGGTCCTCGCCTATCTTGCCGCGGGCGAGCGCGCGGCCGCCGAAAAGGCCCTGGACGCCTTCGTCCGCGACTACCCCCAGAGCCCGCGCGTTCCCGATCTCCTCTACCAACGCGGCCGCCTCCTTTTCGCCAAGACCGAGTACGAAGCCTCCCTGCGCGCCTTCGCCGTCTTCATCGAGGCCGCGCCGAACCACGACCTCGTGCCTTCGGCCCTCTACTGGGGCGGCGAATCCCTCCTGGCCCTCGGCCGCCTCGAGGAGGCCGAGCGGATCTTCGGCACCGTCATCGAGAAATACCCGACGAGCGTGAAGGTCGAGGCGGCGAACTACCGCCGTGAACTCATCCGGCTCGAGTACCGGGAGCGGGAACTCCTCCGGCTCCTCACCTGGAGCCACGAGGAATCCCTCCGCGTCGTGGAGGACTTCCGCCGCCGCGAGCGCGCCTACGAGCAGGCCCTGGCCGCCTACCAGCGCCAGGCGACCGACGCCAAGCGGAAGAGTCCCGAGGACGCCGACAAGGGCACGGCGGAACTCAAGACCCAGCTCGCCGAGCTCCAGCGCCGGCTCGCCGTCGCGGAAGGGGACTTGGCCGCGGCCAAGGCGGCCCTCGCCGCCGCCAAGACCGCCCAGCCCGCGGCCGCGGCGCCCGCGCCGGGAAGCTCCGCCGTCATCCCGACGGCCGCCGGGGACGAGAAGCGAACCGCCGAGGCCCTCGCCGTCAAGGCGCGCGCCCTCGACCTCCTGGCCTTCTATCTCGAGAAGATCCCCCGCGGGGACGCGAAATGAGAGGACACGAAATGAGCAAGCCGGCCAGCCTCCGCGGCGCCTTACTCGCCGCCGCCCTCGCCTTCGGCATCCTCGGGCTTCCGGGAGCCTTCGGCCTCGAGGCGAAGGAAGGCCTCGTCAAGATCGTCATCAACGAATCGACGGCGCGGCTCTCCGTCTACCGCCTCGTCGACGTCGCCAAGGGCCGCTACGAGGCCCTCGTTTTCGACCAGGACCCGCGCACGAGCTTCGCGACGCTCTCGGTGGACGGCAAGCAGTACAAGCTCGGCGACGCCTCCGACTACCGCTTCACGGTTTCGCGCACCGACACGGGCGCCCGCGTGGAATTCCGCTCCGCGGCCTGCGTGCTCCGGGAGGACATCGATTTCGCCAAGTCCGCCGGCGCCGCCCTCGCGGACGGCCTCCGCCTGAGCTTCACGATGGAGAACGTCTCCCAGAAGGACGCCGAGATCGGCCTCCGCCTCCTCGTCGACACCTGGCTCGCCGAAAAGTCGGGGCTCCACTTCCGCACCGACAAGCGCGCCCGAGTGGTCTCCGAGACCGCGATCGGCCCCGCGGACGAGGATCGCTGGATCGCCACGCCGGGCGACCGCGCCGAGCTCATGCTCGCCTTCGCCGGCGATGGGGTCGATCGGCCCGACCGGATCCTCCTCGCGAACTGGAAACGCCTCAACGACGAGCCCTGGGCCTTCGACGTGAACGTCGCGCGCAATTTCACCCTCCTGCCCTACTCGGTGAACGACTCCGCCCTGGCCCTGTATTGGGACCCCGTCCTCGTGCCCCGCGGCGGCTCCCGCAAGGCGGTCACCGTCCTCGGCGCCTTCAACGAGAAGGGCTACCCTCCCGAGGCCTCGGCCGGCGCCGTCGATCCCGCGACCTCGGCCATCTTCTCCCAGACGGTCCTTTCCGCCGAAAGCGCCGGATCCGAAGCCGCCATGGTCTCCGACCTGGTCGCGGTGCGCGATCTCGTTTCCCGCATCGACCGCGCCCTCTCCTCCGGCAAGCCGCCCTCCGAAGAGGAGCTCGTCGCCTGGAAGAAGATCCTCGACCTTCTCGAAGAGCGCAAGAAGGGCTATTAGCCCATGGCCCGTTCGACCCTCGACGCCGCCGCCCGCATGGCGGCCCGGGGCAGGCACGCCGAGCTCGTCGCCTTCCTCGAGCCCCAGCTGCCCATCTACC
>JAEUJG010000416.1 GCA_016794765.1 Spirochaetaceae bacterium
GGCCGGCAGGGGGCCGAAGGAAAGGAGCTTCGTCGCCTCGAGGACCACGAGGATGAGGCCGAGGGCACAGCTCGCGGCGATGGCCGCGGCGCCGGTCTTCCTCCCGTAGAGGCCGACCCAGACGACGGGTGCGAGGGCCGCATAGGCCGGGAAAGCCGCGCCGGTCAGCCAGTCGAGAATGAGGGCCGGCGGCGCCAGGGAGATGAGCCAGGCGGCGAGGGCGAGGAGGGCGACGAAGAGGGAGTCGAGTCGCCGAGCCTTCAGGCGCTTCGGCAGGAAATCCTCGACGATCATCGAGGAGAGGGTGAGGAGCTGCGAGTCCATGGTCGACATGAGGGCGGCGACGGCCGCCAGGGCGAAGACGGCGCCCGCCGCCGGGCTGCCCGCGGCGAGAGCCAGGCGGGAGAAGACCTGCTCGGTTTCCTTGCCGACGAGTCCGGGAAGGAGGGCCGCGCCGACGACCCCGACGCCGACGGTTAGGAAGAAGAGGCCTCCGCAGACGAGGGGGTAGAGCATCGCCGCCCGCTTCAGGCTCGCGTCGTCCTTGGCCGTGTAGAAGCGCTGGAAGAGCTGGGGAAAGAGGGGGTCGGCGAGGGCCCAGAGGAGCCAAAGGCCGAGCAGGGCGCCCAGGTCCACGCCGGCGCCCGCGCCGACGCGCGCCAGGTGGGCGGGAGAGACGGCGGAGAGCCGGGCCGCGGCCGCGGGCAAGCCGCCGGCGAGGCCCAGGACCGCGGCGAAGGCAAGGCCCGCTCCGGCGAAGAGGACGACGAGCTGGAGCAGGTCTGTCCAGGCGACGGCCTTGAAGCCGCCGCGAAAGGTGTAGAAGGCGGTGACGGCGACCAGGAGGAAGGAGGCGAGGGGGTAGGGAATGCCCATAAGCGTTTCCAGCATCCTCCCGCCCGCGATCGCCTGGGTCGCCAGGTAGGGCAGGGTGACGAGGACGAGAACGCCGGAGAAGGCCTTGGCCAAGGCTGGGCTTTCGTAGCGGTCGCGGACAAAATCCGCGGGGCTCACGTAGCCGCGTTCCGCGGCGAGGCGGCGCAGGGGAACGCCGAGGAGGAGGAAGGATACCGCCATGAGGCCGGTGCCGAAGCCCATCGCCGGGTAGTAGGCCCAGCCGAGCCGGTAGCCCGCGCCCGAAAGCCCGAAGACGGTGAAGGCGGAAAAATTCGTCGCCGCCATCGTCGCGAAGAGGAGAAGGGGCCCGGTCTTGGAGCCGCCGAGGACGTACTCGCGGCGCCGATCGGGGCCTTCCGGGTCCGGGCCGCCGGGACCTTGCGGCCCGCCGCGCGCGGCCAAGGCGCCGACGAGGGTGGTTGCGAACAGGTAGAGGATGACGAAAATCGCGGATAGGGCCATGCCGACGCTCCAGCGCCGCGCGGGGAGGGGTTCCGCGCGCGGGGGATTCGACGCTCCGCCCAAGGCGGCGCGTCGGGAGCCTGGGTGGCCACTCAAGGCTTCGGCATGGCTCCTTGAAGATGGGGCATCCTAGCAAGGGTGGCGCGGAGGGCGCAAGGCCCCCAAAGCCGGCCCCCCAGGCCGGACCTCGCCTTGGAACGGCGCGACGCAGGCCGCCCCGCAGGTCCCGGCGCAGGCCGATGCGGCTCAGCGCCCCTCGAGCCTTCCGATCAGGTTGGCGATGTAGTTCGCGTACTTGCCCTGGTCGGCCTTGACCCCGGCGGCCTTCAACGCGACGAGGGCCTTGGCGGTTTCCCCGGCGGCCGCGAGCCGTTTGCCGCGGAAATAGGCGGAGGCCGAACGGAAGTAGACGTTGCCGCTCGAGGCCAACGCCAGCCACTCCGCGTCGGCCTCCGCGCCGCGGCCTGAGTCCTCGAGGGACCAGGCCCGGAGGATGGTCGCCGTCTCCGCCTCCTCGGCCGGGCCTCCGGCGAAGCGCGCGGGCTCGAGGACGCGGAGCGCCTCGGCGTAGCTCTTGGCCCTGGCCATCGCGAGACCGTAGGAAAGCCGCGGCGCCGTCGCCTCGGGGAAGCGCTCGACGGCGCGGCGGTGGAGGAGGGCCTCGAAGACCAGGCGCTCCGGCGCGATCGATGCCAGATAACTTGCGTAGTCGTCCTTGTCTTCGGGCGAGAGGAGGAAGCGCGCGAGGGCGGCGCCCGCGGCGGCCCGCCGGTCCTTCCCCGGATCGGCGAGGAAGCCCTTGAGGGAGTCGCGCCAGGACGCCTCGCCGCGGAGGCGTCGGAGGAGCCCTTCGAAGAGCCTCCAGAGCCCTCCCGTCGTCGCGTCGGCCTTGAGCGCCGCGAGGGCCCGGTCATAGTCGCCGAGGAGGTAGTTCACGTAGAAGCGGTTGCCGTGGAGGTATTCGTCGACGCCGGGCATTCCGGCGGCCTTGTCGAGGAGGGCGGCCGCCTCGGAAAGGCGACCCTCGGCCGCGAAGGCGGCGGCGACGTCGCTCGCGATGCCCGCGCGGTTCGGGTAGATCGACAGGAGGGCTTCCGCGACCGGCAGGGAGACCTTCGGTCCCGCCCACTCGCGAAGCTGCCCTACGTAGTCCATCATCGTGTACATGTGCCTGCCGTCGGGGTAGGCCTCGGCGACGCGGCGCATCCGGACGACGAGTTCCTCGGTCATGAGCGCGCGGGTGTAGATGGCGCAGACGCCGAGCTGGATGTCCTCCCGCGCCGGCGCGTCCGCGAGGCAGCCGAGCCAGAGGGCCGCCACTTCCTCGGCGACCTTCCGCGGAAGGATGACGACGGCGCCCTTCATGTAGCCCATGTCCGGGCTGAAGATCGACTCGTCGCGGTTCGCCTCCAGGCTGATCCCGCCTTCACCGCTTTTGGCGAAGTGTTCGTTCAGGATGACGTTGCCGAGCATCATGCGGGCGTCGACGTCCGCGGGATCCGCGGCCAGAAAGGCCTCCACCGCGCTCCGCGCCTCCGCGAGCTTTCCCGAGCGCAGGAGCGCTCCGACCTTGTCGGCGGCGCCTCCCTTCGCGGGACCGGTGGCGGCGGGAGCCTGGGCGCCGGCGCCTGGACCTTGGGCCGCCAGCCCCGGCGCGGACGCGATGGCGAGGACCAGGGCGAAGGCGAAGGCGAAGGCGGGGGCGGGGCGGTGTGTTGTTCGTCGCATGCCGTCACTATAGCCGCCTTGGCGTGACGGGAAAAGGACCCTCGTCGCCGCGGGAAAAGCGCGCTATCATTGACGCCATGGCGGCGGAAAGCTCCGAAGAAGACCTCCTCGCTGTGCACCGCGTCCTCGCCGGAGACCGGGAGGCGTTCCGCGCGCTCGTCGAAAAGTACGGCGCCAGGCTCGGTCGCTTCTGCGCCGCGCGCCTCGGTTCGACCGAGGAAGGCGAGGACGCCGCCCAAGACGTGCTGTTGCGCGCCTATCGTTCGATCGGCAACTTCCGACTTGGCGAGAGCTTTTCCGCCTGGCTTTTCGGCATCGCCGCCAACCGCGTGCGCAGCAGGGCCGCCTTCGGCCGCGGGGACCGGGAGCGGTTCCGCCGGGCGGCCAACGAGGCCGCGGTGGCCGGAGACGAGGATCGCGGGGATCCGGCCCTCCTGGCCCAGCGCGAGCTTGAGGCCTCCGCCCTGCTCCGCGCCGTGGCCGCCCTGCCCGCCGATGTCCGCGGGCTCGTCGAACTGCGGTATTTCGGCGAACTCTCCGTCCAGGACGCGGCTCGCGCGCTCGGCCTGTCCGAGGAGGCCGCCAAGTCCCGCTTGTTCAGGGCACGCAAGAAACTTCGGGAAATCCTGGAAGGAACGCAACCCGGGGAAGGTTCGGAGGGTATGCCTCAATGATGGAATGCGGGAAAGCCAAGGCCGTCGTCGACGCCTGGGAGCGGGACGGCGCGATCGGCGCGCGGGAGCTCAAGGACCTGCGCGCCCACATTGCCGCCTGCGGCGAATGCGCGGCCGCGCTGGGCGGGCTTCTGCCCCTGCTCGAGCGCGACGCCGACGTGGCGGCGGCCGCGGGAGCGACGACGCCCGGCCCCTTCGTCGACTCGGTCATGGCCTCGCTCGCGGCCCTCGACGGTCCGGCGGTCTCCCCCCTCCGCGCTTCGCGGCCTCGCGTCGCGTTCCGCGCGGCGACGGCCGCCGCCGTTTTTCTTGTTTTCGCCGGAGCCTTTGCGCTGGCGGTGGCCAAACCTTGGAATGACACCGTCACGGTCCGGCTGGTGCTCGCCGCTCCGGAGGCCGAGTCGGTCTCGGTCGCCGGCGATTTCAACGGTTGGGACCCGGTCGGCTGGGAATTTTCGCGAGCGCGCCCCGACGGGGCCTGGGAGCTCGAGGTCAAGCTCAAGAAAGGCGCCATGTACGCCTATAACTTCGTGATAGACGGTGAACGGTGGATTCCCGATCCTTCGACGCGGGAGTTCGTGGAGGACGGATTTGGCGGCGAGAGCAGCCTGCTCCGTCTCTAGGGCCCGGTCGCGGGAGCGGGCCCGCGGGCCGCTCCTCGTGGACCGGCTCCGCGGCCGCGCCAAGGAGGCAAACATGCGTGTCGCGCCTTATGTGAAAGCGCCGAGGATCTTGGCGCTTTGTGTCCTCGTGGCCTGTTCCTGCGCCGGCGCGGCCTTCGCCGAGGCGCGGGCCGGCGGCGCCGCCTTTGACGAGGCCTACGCCGCGGCGGCGCGGGCGGGCGGATCGGCGCCGTCGCCGCTCGCCCTCCGCCTCGCCCTCCGCGCGGGCGGGCCGCTCTGGGAGGCCTTGCCCGCGGAGGAAGCCGCCCGCCTCGCCTACCGGCACGCCTGCGCCGCGGAGCGCGCCCTCCGCTTCGGCGCCGCGGCGCCGCAGGTCGGGGCGATGCTGGCGCAACGGATCCGCCTTGAGGCGAAGGCGGGAACGCCGGGCGCCGCGGCGGGACGACTCGAGTCCGCGTCCCGTACCCGTTCCCGCGCCGCGCTCGGCCTGGTCGCCCGGGCCGGCCAAGGGCCGACGGCGAGCCGCTACGACGGATCCGGCGGCACGCACGGGAAGCGCTGATGCGTCGTGTCGCGCGGCCGCGGAGCCTTGTCTGCGCCCTGTTCATCCTTTTCGCCGCGGCGGCGCCGGCCCAAGAGTTGGCGGCGTGGTTCGACGGGGCGCCGGAGGCCGCTCCGTACGCCGCGGCGCGGGAACGGGTGCTCAAGGCCGCGGCGGCCGCGCCGGACCTGCCTGAAGGCCTTCTCGTGGAGCGCTTGGTCGAAGGCGCGCGGAAGCGCGTGCCGCCGGACCGCTTGGCCGCGGCGCTGGAGGCGGAGATCGCCAGGCTCGCCGACCTGTCCCCGCTCTTCGATCGCGCCAAAACGGATCCGGAAGCCTTTCGCGAACTCCTCGCGGAGGGCGGTCTCCTCCTCCGGGCCGGCGCCTCGCGCGCCGAAATCGCCTCCGCCCTGGCGGTCGCTTCCCCGGGCGAGGAGGGGTCGCGGCGGGCCCTCGCGGCGGTCTCCCTCCTTGTCGCCCTCCGCGCCCGCTTCGACCTGGGCGCGGCCGAAGGTTCGCGGCTCGCTGCGGCGCTCGTGCGCGGCGCGGTGCCGCGCGACAAATTCCAAAACCTCCTCTCGGTTTTCGCGCGATGGAAGGCCCAAGGCCTTTCCGTCGCCCGCGTATCGGCCGTGGTCGCCGAGGCGCTCGAGGCCGGCGCCTCGCTCGAACGCGTCGAGAGGGAACTTCAACGAAGGACTGGCAAGCCATGAAGCGACTCTTCATCCTTCGCGCCGCCGCGGCCGCGATCGCCCTTTCCGCGGCCGTTCCCGCCTTCGCCGAAATCTCAGTGGAGACCTTCGGCGGCTATGGTACCGTCGGCGGCGCCCTGGCGGGAGCGGCCGGCGGGGCTACCTTTGAAACCTTGGGAACCGCTCTCGGGCTCAGGCTTTCCTGCGACGGGGAGGGCGTCTACGCGCGGGACGGGGTGGGGCTTGGCCAAGGAAGCGCGACCGCGCAGGTCGCCGCGGGCTCGGGCGTTTTTTCCCTTCTCGGCAGCATCGAGGGCGGCGCCTACGCGAAGCGCGCCGGCGCCGGTTGGCTCGCGGGAGCCAGCCTGGGCCTGACCCTCAACGGCGAGGAGGCTTCGGCTTCCCTTGTTCCACGCGTCCTCTACGATTCGGGGCCCGAAGGTTTTCTCGAACTGGGCGGCCGACTCGCCGCCTCCTTTCTCGCGGGAGACGCGGTCCTGAAGCCGGAAATGGACCTTGCCTGGCAGTCGGCCGCCGACGGTTCGACCGCGTTCGCGCTGTCGCCGGGCCTTGGCTTTTCCTGGTATCCCGGCTTTCCCGTCGCCGCGGCCTTCGGCGCCGGCTGGCGACGCGTCAGCCTCGCGACGGGCTCGACGGTCGATTCGGTCCCGGCTTTCGCTTCCCTGTACGGCGCCGCGGGGCGCGCGCTGTCGTGGAGCGTCGACGCAAGCCTGGAGTTCGGTCTCGCGGACCTCACCCTGTTCGCGGCCATGGCCGAAGCCGAGCTGGGTTTTGCCGTCGGGCGGTTCGCCGGCGGCGAAGTCGTCCTGCCCCTGGCCCTCTCTTGGGATCTCGACGCCGACGAGGGCTTCGCCGTCCGCGCCGGGCTGCGGGTCGCCCTCGATTGAAGGGCGTCCGGGGCCTCAGCGACCGTCGTCTTCCCCGCGGTTCGCGGCCTTCCCCGCGAGACGCGACAATCCGCCGCCGGCCAGGGCCGCCGCGATGAAGACGCCGGTTGCGGGCAACGCGAGGGCGCCGCGGAAGGCAAGGAGGGGGAGGACGGCGGCCAGGCAGGCCGCGAGGAAGAGCGCGGTCCGGAGGAGGTAGCCGCGCCGCGCCTTGGCGTCCAGGCGGACCGCTTTCGCGGCGAAGGGGACGAGGAGGAAGAGGGCCGGGCCGAGGAGGCAGGCGAGGCCCAGGACCGCGAGGCCTTCGGTTTTCATCGACGCCTCCCCGCGCCCCGGAGCGGGCCCCGTAGCGGCGAGTCGGGCCGCCAGTCCAGGACTTCGATTCCTGCGTTGGCGAGCCGCGCGCGAAGCGTCGCGTACTCGAGCTCGAGGACGCGGCGCGCCGCGGCTTCGGCGCCGGGGCGTTTCGCGTCGCGCGCTCCGGCGGCTCCGGCGGCTCCGGTGGCTCCGGTGGCTCCGGTGGCTCCGGTGGCGGCGCCGGTGAGCGGATCGGGCCTGAGTATCGTGACCGAGTAGCCGAGGGCCGCCAGGCTCCGCAGGGGCTTCAGGTCCTCGCGGAGGAGGGGGCTCACGAGGAGGATCGAGGAGCGCGGCGGGAAGAGGCCGATGGGCAGGTTGTCGAAGCGCTCGAAGGCGGAGTGGTCGCCGAGGCTCGCGCGGGCCGCCGCCAGGCGGATCTTGAGGCCTTGCTCGCGGCCGAGCCCCGGGGCGGTCCATTCCACCGTGGCGCCGTAGCACAGGAAGGCCACGCGGTTACCCCCTGCGAGGAGGACCCCCGCCAGGGCGGCGGCCGCGGCGACCGCCGATTCGAAGAGTCCGAGGCTGTCGTAGGCGCCGGAGCGCGCGTCGAGGATGACGCCGACGTCGAGGGCGCGTTCCTCCTCGAAGACATTGACGACTCCCTGCCCCCAGAGGGCCTCGGCCCGCCAATTGAGGCTCCGCAGGGGATCGCCCGGCGCGTATTCGCGGGTGCCGGCGAAGTCGGTGCCGCCGCCCCGCCTCCTCGAGCCGCTCTTTCCCGCGAAGGCCCGGGCGGCCGCGGCGGTCAGGGCCGGGTCCGGAGGCTCGAGGGGGCGCGGCTCCGCGACGAGGATCGATTCGCAGGGGACGGCCGCGCGCGCCTCCGTCGCCGCGAAGGGCTCGCGGGCGACGGCGAGGAGGGGGCCGAAGCGGTGGAATCCGCGGGGGAAGACGGCGCGATAGGCGAACTCGATCGTGGCGCCGGCCTCGAGGCTGCCCCTCCAGCGAAGCCCGCCAGAGGCCGGGACGGCGCCGGCGGGAAGGGTCTCCGCGAGGAGGAGCTCGTCGAGCCGCGCTCCCTCGTTCCTGACCGCCAGCCGCACCTCGACCTCGGCCCCGGCGGGCGCGAAGGCGGG
>JAEUJG010000451.1 GCA_016794765.1 Spirochaetaceae bacterium
TGCGGCGGTCCGCGCGCCCGGCGCGGCGCGCACCGCCCGAACGGCGCATGACGCGCCCTTTCATGGAGATACGATGCCTGAACTCAAAGAAACAGCCCTGCGCCCCGAGCGCGCCTTCCTCGTCGGCGTCCAGACCGACAAGGCCACCAGGACCGACAAGGTCTCCAAGACGGACGCGGAGAGCCTCCTCAAGGAGCTCGGCGGCCTGGCCGAGAGCCTCGGCGTCGAGGTGGCCGGTTCCATGCTCGTGCGCGTGCGCGAACGCAACGCCGCGCTCTTCCTCGGCACGGGCAAGGCCGAGGAGGTCGTGGCCGCGGCCAAGGCCGAGGGCGCCGACTCGATCCTCTTCGACCACCCGCTGACCCCGGTCCAGCAGCGGAACTGGGAGGCCCTCGCCGACCTCAAGGTCTACGACCGTTCCGAACTCATCATCAAGATCTTCGCGAGCAGGGCCCTGACGCGGGAGGCCGGCCTCCAGGTCGAGCTCGCCCAACTCGAATTTTCGCTCCCGCGCCTCGCGCATTCCTACGAGGCCCTGTCGCGGCAGCGCGGCGGCCGGTACGGCACCAAGGGCTCGGGCGAGCAGAAGATCGAGCTCGACCGGCGGGAGATCGAGAAGCGCATCCACGAGATCAAGGAAGAGCTCAAGGACGTGCGAAAGAGCCGCGAGGTGCAGCGCAAGCGCCGCGAGCGCCAGACCCTGCCCCGCGCCGCCGTCGTGGGCTACACGAACGCCGGCAAGTCGAGCCTCCTCAACGCGCTCACGCGCGCGACCGTCCATGTCGAGGACAAGCTCTTCGCGACCCTCGACCCGACGACGCGCCGCATCGCCCTCTCCAAGGGCGGCGCCCTCCTCCTCACCGACACCGTCGGCTTCGTGCGCAACCTGCCCCACGGCCTCGTCGAGGCCTTCAAGGCCACGCTGGAGGAGGCGGCCGCGGCCGACCTGCTCGTGCACGTCGCCGACGCCTCCGATCCCGAGGTCGAGCTCCACATGGCCACCACGGAAAAGGTGCTCCGGGAAATAGGCGCCGGCGAGGTGCCGAGCGTCCTCGTCCTCAACAAGATCGACCTCATCGAGGATCCCTCGCTGGTGGAGGGCTGGCGCGCGCGGCATCCGGCTTCCTGCCTCGTGTCCGTGAAGACGGGGGAGGGGCTGCCCGCCCTGCTCGCCGCGATCGAGGAGGGGCTGACCGCCCGCGCGGGCGAGTTCGATCTTCGGATTCCCGACACGGACTACGCCCTCGTCGCCCTCCTGCACCGCGAAGCCTCCATCCTGGAGGAATCGAGGGAGGACGACGCGACCATTCTCCGCTGCCGCCTGCCCGAGCGCCTCGAGTCGCGCTTCGAGGCCTTCAGGCGGGACGCGGCCGAGGCCGCCGCTCCGGAAGTCGGCGCCGGGGAGTAGGGGCGCGCGGTCCGGCGCGGGACCGGGCCGATGAAAAAGCCGGGCCGGGGAAATCCCCGGCCCGGCTTTTTTCGCCTTGGGCGGCCCCTCGGGGCTCCGGCGCCCGCCTTAAGGCTGCTCTTCCTTCATGTAGAACTGGAGGAGCTGAACCATGTAGTAGATCTTCTTGTAGACCTCGACGAGCCACTCCTTGACCGGGCGGGTGGCGCCGTTTTCGACGTCCTTCCAGTTGATGATCATCTCGTGGTGGGTCTTCTCGTGGTCCTCGATGAGGGCCTTGATGAAGCGGCCGATCGTGATGAGGCTGACCGCCGCCTTCGTCACCTGGTTGACGGCCTTTTCGTTGATGTCCTTGAGCATGGTCCGCAGGTACTTCACCTGCTCCTTGTCGCGGTCGGCCTTCATGAGGGCCGCCTTGAGGCGCGCACCGACCTCGCCCTCGTCGGCGAGGGACTCGTCGAAGAGGAGGATGGACTCGGACACCTCGAGGAGGGAGTGGTAGCCCGCCGACAGCTGCTGCGATTGGATCTGGGTGCTCCACTGGCCGCGGATGAGGAGGAGGTCGACGAGTTCGCGGATGTCTTTCTTGAAATAGTCCATGAGGTAGGCCTTGAGGTAGTTCATCGCCTGGGCCTGGGTGTAGCCGCCGAGCATCTTCTTCGCGAAGATCACGTTGGCCTTCTCGGTGTAGTTCTTCATTCGGAGGACGACGGTGGTCCCGAAAACCTGCTTGGCCACCTCGTCGATCTTGGCGTTGCGCTTTTCCTGGATGAGGCGCTGGATGAGGGTCTCGATCTGGGCCCGGAGCTTCTGGACATGGGGTTCGACGATGCGCTCGCTCGGGTAGCGCGGCTGGGGCACCCAGGTCGGGGCGCGCTTGATGTGGCGGACGATCTGCTCGAGGATCTGGCTCTTCCTGACCTCGGCGATGGCCGGGACCAGCTTCAGCCAGGCGTCCTGCTGGATGATGTCGGTGTTCTTGTAGTCCCGGAGGGCTTGGAAGATGCGCTTCCAGTCGGCTTCGAGGTCGAGGGGCAGGAAGACCTCGAGGAAGTCCTCGATGTCGTCGGCGACGTAGTCCCCGGTGATCGCCTCGAACCGGGGCGTCTTGGCGAAGCTCCGCTCGGCCATCGTCGAATCGTACTTCTTGAGGAGGAAGTAGAAGTCGAAGTTGACGAAGTTGATGAAGGAAAGCAGGGTGTTGTAGGCGGAATCGATCTGGCGGGTCATCTCCCCGTCGAAGACGGCGTAGAAGGAGCTCAGGTCGTTCTTGACCTCTTCCTGCAGGTCCTTGAGGCCGACGGTCTTGGCCCGCGCGATGATGGCGGCCTCGGTGAGGCGCTCGGACAGCTTGCGTTGCTCTTCGGAGAGGAAGCTGTCGATGACGAAGCTGCGGAGCGCGCCGGAGGTGGCGGCCGCGCCGAGGAGGACCTGCGCCGGGGCGGTCTGCTTGTAGAGCTCGTAGAAGAAGCGCGCCAGGCCCGGCAGGGCCTCCTGGCCCTTCGGCCGGTAGAACTTGAAGCGCGAGCGCGACAGGTCCTTCCCGATCGCCTTCAAGGCCTTCTTCTTCTCGGCGTCGGGGTCTCCCATGCCGGCGAAGAATGAGAAGAGACGCTGGATGACGTTCTCGCCGGAGGCGGCGTTGACGCCGCCGTTCGCGGGGTCCTTCGGGCTCATACGCTTACCTTATATGATGCGAGCCGTTCCGGTCAACTCGCGGTTCCGGAATGAGCAATTCGCCCGCCTGGAAGGCGCGGGGCGCGATCTCGCCCGAAACGCGGATGAGGAGGGCGCCCGTGGGGGCGATGCCTTCGAGGTAGCCCTCGGCGATCTCCTTTTTTTCGGGGAGGCCCACGAGGAAGTCGACCCGGTCTCCCCGGCGCCACAGCCGCGTCTCCGCCTCGGCGCGCCAGTCCTCCTCGCCGAGTACGAAATGGATCTCCGCGAGAACGAGCTCGAGGAAGGCGAAGCGGTCGAGGACGGGCGCCTTCGGACCCATCGCCAGGGAGACGCTCGTCGCCTTTCCCTCGAGCCCAGCGGGGAAGAGGCGCTGGTTGAGGTTGACGCCGAAGCCCACGTAGGTGGCTTCGGGAGCGGCCTCGCAGAGGATGCCCGCGAGCTTTTTTCCGCCGATGAGGACGTCGTTCGGCCATTTGAGCTCTGGCGGTTCCACCAGGCCGCCGCCGAGGCGGATGGCGAAGATCGCCGCCGAGCGGCACAGGGCCAGGCCGATGCGGAGCGTGAAGCCCGGAATCCGGGCCGCCTCGGGCCCGAGGGCGAGGGTCGCGAGGAGGTTCTCCTCCGCCGGGGATTCCCAGCGTCGATCCGCCAGGCGCCCACGGCCGGCGGTCTGGAGATCGGCGACGACGGCGGTGCCCGGGTAGAAGCCGAGGCGGGCCAGCCGGCGGGCTTCGTCCATCGTCGAGGTCGTCTCGCGGACGCGGAA
Source organism: Spirochaetaceae bacterium (assembly GCA_016794765.1). GTDB lineage: Bacteria > Spirochaetota > Spirochaetia > Treponematales > Rectinemataceae > JAEUJG01. The sequence continues at coordinate 3,855 of JAEUJG010000451.1, forward strand.
GGCCCCCGCGCCGGGGAAAGGGTTGCTGATCGCTATGGGCTCCATATCAGTACGATTGTAACGTCTGGAGGCCGCCCGGTTCAACATCGGGGGAGGGCGAAGTCGCCGGCCGGGCCCGCAAATCGCCGGCCGGGCGGCGAAACGGCCTCGGCCGGCCCGATCTTGTCCCCGGCTCCGCGCCGTGCTATGTTCTCGGGAGTTCTACGATGCCTCCACGTTCGCGGAAGGCGCGTCCCGAAGGGGGATGGCGCGGGCCGGGAACCCGGGGATCGAGAGGAGACACTCATGTGCGGAATCGTGGGCTACGCCGGATCCCGGCGGGCCACTCCCATCCTGCTCGAAGGCCTGAAGCGCCTCGAGTACCGCGGCTACGACTCGGCGGGCCTCGCCGTCGGCCTCGGAAACGGCGAACTCGCCGTCGTCAAGAAGACCGGCAAGATCCAGGCCCTGCGCCTGGCGACCCCCAAGGAGCTGCCCGGATCCTGGGGCATCGGCCACACGCGGTGGGCGACCCACGGCGGCGTCACCGACGCGAACGCCCATCCCCACCTGGATTCCTCCGGGAAGATCGCGGTCGTCCACAACGGCATCGTCGAAAACTACCGCGCGCTCCGGGGCATGCTCGAGCGCGAGGGGGTCGTGTTCGCGAGCGAAACCGATAGCGAGGTGATCCCCCATCTCGTGGCCAAGTGCTACCGCGGCGACCTGGAGGCGGCCGTCAAGGCGGCCCTCGAGCATCTCGAAGGCACCTACGGCATCGCGGTCATCCACGCCGACGAACCCGGCCGCATCGTCGGCGCCCGGAACGGTAGCCCGCTCGTCGTCGGCATCGGCGAGGGCGAAATGTTCCTCGGCAGCGACGTCACGGCGATGATCGCCCACACCAAGCAGGTCGTGTATCTCAACGACGGCGAGCTCGTCGTCCTCGACGCGGCCGGCTTCCGCACGACCGACCGGCAGGACCGGCCCGTCGACAAGAAGGTCGACGAGGTTTCCTGGGAGCTCGGCGCCATCGAGAAGGGCGATTTCGCCTGCTACATGGAAAAGGAGATCTTCGAGCAGCCCGAGTCCATCGAGCGCGCCCTCGGCGGCCGGCTCGAGCCGGAGACCGCCATGGCCAAGCTCGGCGGCCTCAACCTCGACCGGCGCCACCTCCGGGAGATCGGCCGGGTCCGCATCATCGCCGCCGGCACGAGCTGGCACGCCGGTCTCGTCGGCGCCCAGCTCCTCGAGTCGCTCGCGCGGATTCCCGCCGGCGCGGAGCTCGCGCGCGCGCTCCGCTACCCGAATCCCATCGGGGAGCAGGGCCGCCACTGGTTCGCC
>JAEUJG010000456.1 GCA_016794765.1 Spirochaetaceae bacterium
CTACGCCTCGGGCATCGAGGTGACCCGCGGCGCCCTGGAGCTCGCGGCCGGCCTTTCCCCCTCGGGACCGGGCCGGGACCGCGGTTGGGTGTCGGCCGAGCGGGCCTTCATTTCCATACCGGGCCGGGTCGAGCGCCTCCACGGCCTCCGCGAGGCCGAGGCCGCTCCCTACGCGAAGAACCTCTTCCTCCGCGTCGGCCCCGGCGAGCGCTGCGTCTTCCCCTCGAACAACGTGGAAAAATGCGGCAACGTCATCACGCAGGCGCCCGACCGCGAATCGGCCGTGGCCGCCGCGGAGGCGGCCATCCGAGGCATCCTCGTGCGCCTCTCGCCGGCCGACGAGGCGACGGAGGCCTTCCTCCGCGGCGAAGGCCGGATCGCCAATCCCGACGGGACGACCTGGCCGCCCGAGGCCTTCTTCTTGCCGGTCGATCTCGCCGCCGCGCTCGCGGACCTGCCCGAGCGGCTCGAGCCCGCCGGGCCGGATGCGGGGGGGCGCTCCGGCGGCGCGCCGGCGTCGGCCGGAAGGTCCCGCGGCGTCCGCGTGGCGCCGCTCGCTCCCGAACTGGCTTCCGGCCTCGCCGCGGCCACGGGCCGCGACTGGGCGGGACGGTCCTTCCCGGAATCAGCCGAGCTCGCCCTGCGCCTCGCCGGCGCCTCCTGGGCGGCCGAATCCGCGGGGGCTGTCCCCGCGCCTTCCGCGACCTCGGCGCCGGGCGCCGCCGGCCCGGTTCTGGCCGGCCGTTTCTGGCGCGCCCTCGCGAGGGGGGGCGCCCAGGCCGCCCTCTATGTCCTCGACACCGAAGCGAGGGGAAGGGAAGGCGCTTGAGTCCCCTCGCGCGACTTCGCGCCGGCGCGGCCTTCCTCTGCCTCGCCTTCGGCTTGTTGCCGGGCCCTGTCCCCCGGGCCGTCGCCGCCGAGGCCGCCAAACCCGCCGTGGTTGCCCAGTCCCTTGGCGCGGCGGCTGCCGCCGCCCGGCTCAAGGCCCGGCTCAGCTGGGATCCTTTGACCGGCTCGGGTGTCTTGGAGCGCAACGGTTTTCGCGTGTCCCTCGCCCTCGGCTCGGCCAAGGCGCTTTTCGACTACCACGAGAGCCTCTCCCTCGATCCGCCCTTCGACCCGGGTTCCGGGCTCCGTTTCACGGAGGCTTCGGTCGCCGCCCTGGAGGAGCGCTTTTCCAAGGCCGAGGAGCTCAGGCGATCGCGTTTTTCCGTGGCGGCGATCCTCATCGATCCGGGCCACGGCGGAAAGGACTCCGGCGCGGTAGGCGAGCACTCGATCGGCGGCAAGAAGATCCGCGTCGTCGAGAAGGACCTGGCCCTCGACCTGTCCCTGCGCGTCTACAAGGCCCTCAAGGCGCGCTTCCCCGAACGCCGGATCCTCCTCACGAGATCCGGGGACAGCTATCCTACCCTGGAGGAGCGCGTCGAGATGGCCAACGACGTGGACCTGGCGGACCACTAGGCAATCATCTACGTCTCCATCCACGCCAACGCCTCCTTCAACAAACACGCCCGGGGTTTCGAGGTCTGGTACCTCAATCCCGAATACCGCAGGACCCTCGTCGACAAGGATACGGCCAAGGATGTCGGCGCGGACATCGCGCCCATCCTCAACGCCATGCTGGAGGAAGAGTTCACCACGGAGAGCATCCTTTTGGCCCGGGAAATCATGGACGGCCTGGCGGCCGGAATCGGCGCCGAGAGCCCGAACCGGGGCGTCAGGGCCGAGGAATGGTTTGTCGTCCGGAACGCCCGCATGCCCTCGGTGCTCGTAGAGGCCGGCTTTGTCACGAATCCCGAGGAGGCCGCCCTGCTCTCGACGGAGGATTACTTGCGGCGCTTGTCGGAAGGAATATATAATGGAGTCTCGGATTTCGTGAGTTATTTCGAG
>JAEUJG010000473.1 GCA_016794765.1 Spirochaetaceae bacterium
CGCCGGCCATCAACGCGAGCGCCGCCGTCGTCATGGACGCGGCGACGGGCACCCTCCTCTACGGCAAGAATCCCGACCTTCGCGTCCCCCCGGCCAGCCTGACCAAGCTCGTGACGCTCCACGTCGTCTACGAGGAGATCCGCGCGGGCCGCCTCTCCAAGGACGAGATCGTGGAGATCGATCCCCGGGACTGCTCCCCGATCATCCCCTACGGCTCCTCCCTCATGTACCTCCACCCGGGCATGCGCGTCACGGTGCTCGACCTCATGCGCGGCGCCGCCGTCGTCTCCGGCAACGACGCCGCCTTCGCCCTGGCCCGGCGCGTCGCGGGCTCCAACGACGCCTTTGCCCTCAAGATGAACGCGGCGATGCGCGAGCTCGGCCTTCCCGGCCTTCGCTTCGTGGAACCTTCGGGCCTCTCCGAGCTCAACGTCGTCACCGCCCGCGACTTCGCCCTCTTCTGCCGGCGCTACATGGAGCTTCACCCCGAGTCCCTCGCGGAGCTCCACTCGCTCAGGTACATCGAGTTCCCGCGGGCCGAGCACGCGACGGCCGACTACAAGCCGGCCGGGCGGATCATCCAGTACAACCGCAACAACCTCGTCCTCGGCTACGAGGGTTGCGACGGCCTCAAGACCGGCTACATCATCGAATCCGGCTACAACCTCGCGGCCACGGCCAAGCGGGGCGGCACGCGCTTCCTCATCGTGACCCTCGGCGGCACGGGCGAGGGCGCTCCGCGCGGCGGCGCCGCCCAGCGCAGCGTCGACGGCGCCTCCCTCCTCGACTGGGCCTTCAAGGGCTTCGTCACGATGGAGCCGCCCGTGGCCCTGCCCGCCGACCTCAAGTCCTACTACGGCTCGAGGAAGCGCCTGGCCCTCGCGCCAGCGACGCCGCTCGCCGCGACCCTGCCCCGCCCCCTCGCTCCCGGCCTTGAGGCGCGCCTCGTCCTGCCCGCCTTCGTGGACGCGCCCATCGTCAAGGGCGCGCGGATCGGCGAGGTGATTTACTCTTCAGGGGAGCGGGTCGTTCGCCGCGTCGACATCGTCGCCGCCGAGGACCTGCCCAAGGGCAACGTCTTCAAGGTCGTCGGCGACGCCGTGGCCAAGTTCTTCGCGAAACTTTTCGGCAAGATCTAGCGCGGAGGCCTCACGGGCGTCCGCGCCTTCCCGGCGCCTTCCCGGCGCCTTCCCCGCACGCGCCCCGCACGCTCCCCGCGCCACACCCGCTCATTCCCCGATAAACAGGGTCCCGTCCCGCTCGCTCGCGAAGCCCTCGGCCACGAGCTCGTCCGCCGCCCGCTCCACGCGCTCCCGCGCGAAGGGCAGGTCGGCCGCGAGCTCGTCCCGCGTGATCCGGCCGCGCTCGCCGAGGAGGCGGAGCGCGGCGCCGCGGATCCGCCGGTGCGAGTCCTCGAAGCGGCTCTGCGTCGCATGGTGCGCGCTCCGCTTGTTCGGGTTGCCGTGGCGCTTCTTGATCGCGACGCCGCGGTCCATGAGGGCGTAGTACCAGGTCCGCGGATCCCCGGCGTCCAGGCTGGCGCGCACGAGAGGCTCGAGGCGGGCGTCGCCGATCCCCTCCGCGCCGGGGAAAAAGTGGTGCAGGAAGACCGATCGGATGTTGGTCTCTATGAAGACGCTCGGCCGGTCGAAGGCGAAGGCGAGCACAGCCCGGGCCGTATAGGGGCCGACGCCTGGCAGTTCGAGCAGTCCCGCCTCGTCTTCCGGCAGGGCGCGGCCCGGCCTCGCGGCCACCACTTCGGCTGCCCGCTTCAGGGCCAGGGCGCGGCGGTTGTAGCCGAGACCGCTCCAGAGGGCCAGAAGCTCGGCCAGGGGCGCCGCGGCGAGTTCGGCCGGGCCGGGGAAGGCCTTTAGGAAGGCCAGGTACTTCGGCACGACCCTGTCGGTCTGGGTTTGCTGGAGCATCACCTCGGAAACGAGGATGGCCCAGGGATCGCGGGTCTCCCGCCAGGGAAAGGACCTGGGGGCGGCGCGATATTCGGCGAGGATGTAGGCGCGAAAGGCGGCGACCTCCTCCGGACCGAAGCGCTCGGGATCGAAGTAGGGACCTTGGTCCGCGGATCCGGCCGCGGGGCCGGGCGCGGCGGCGGCTTTGGCGGCGGCCTGCCTTCGCGTGCTTCCCATGGCCCGGACTAGGAGTTGGAGACCGCGCCCGCGCGGCCAAGTTCCTCGGTGAGGCGGCGGCTCTTCCCGGCCAGGACGCTGAGCCTCCGCACGGCCGCGACGATGCCGGCGCTTTCGCGGGCGATGGAGGCGGCCGATCCGCTGGCCTCCGCCGCCCCCGTGGTGAGGGACTGGACCGAAGCCCGGACCCGCGAGGAAAAGTCTATCTGCCGCCTCGCCTCGTCCTGGATCGCCGCGCCGGCGACCGCGAGGGCCTCCATGGCTTCACGAACCTCGGCGCTCGCCTTTTCCTGTTCGCGGGTGCCCGCCTTCGCCTCGGCCAGGCGTTCCGCCGCCAGCTTCGCGCCGGCGGCGATCTCGGCGAGCGAGCCGCGGACGCGGGCGGCATCCGCCCGGCCTTCCTCCGCGCGGCCGCGGATTTCCGCCGCGGTTTCCGCGATCCTGGCGGCGCGCTCGGCCTGGAGGAGGGCGAGCTTCTTGACCTCCTGCGCGATGATGCCGAAGCCCTTGCCCGATTGGCCCGAATGCGCCGCCTCGATGGCGGCGTTCATGGCGAGCAGGTTCGTGCGTTCGGCGAACTCGTTCACCGCGTCGACGATCTCCACGATGCCGCGCGAGGATTCCGCCACGCGGTCCACGGCCTGGGCGAGCGCCGCCACGGAACGTTCCCCCTCCGCGGTGAGTCCCGCGAGCCTGCCCGCGAAATCGGCCGTAGACTCGATGTTGGCGGCGACGCTCGCCGCCCCGGCGGAGAGCTCGGCCGCCGTCGAGGCGCTCCTCGCGACGCTCGAGGACTGTTCCGCCAGGCTTTCGTTGACGCGGCCGATTGACGCGAGGAATTCCGCGACGACGCCGTCCGCCTCGGCCGCCGAGGCGGCCTGGCGCTTGGATTCCGCGTCGATCCTCCCGGCGCTCTCGTCGGAGCGGCCGATCGCCTCCGCGACCTCGGCCACGGAGTCGTCGAGCTCCCGGCCGATGCCGGCCGCCTCCTCGCCCGCCCGCTCCAGGCGGGCCAGGGAGGCCTCCAGGCGGCCCGCGCCGTCGGCCGCCTCGCGCGCGAGCCTTTCGAGCTGGTCCTTGAGCGCGGCCTGGCGCATGGAGAGCGAGATGAAGATGGAAACGTTGAGCGCGAAGAAGGCCAGGCCCTGGAGCCAGGCGAAGGGATCGATCCCGGCAGCCTGGTGGTAGATGTCGTAGCTCGCGAAGCCGATGCCGACCGCGATGCCGATCAGCACGGGCACCGCTTCGCGCCGGCCGCGGCGGACGGCGGAAATCCCGGCGAAGAGGCCGAAGACGATCACGAGGAATACGGGAAGGAGGGAAACGGTGAAGGCGAGATCCAGCGTCGATTCGTCGCCGCGCAGGGCCACGAAGAGCGCGATGACCGCGAAGCCGAGGGCGACGGCCAGGCCCTTCAGCCTCTTGTCGTCGCGGTAGCCGAAAAAGGAGGAGAAGAAACAAAAGAGGAAGGACATGGAGAGCGGCAGGGCCCCGCGGGCGATCGCGCGGAAGACCGGCCCGGCGACGAGGTATTCGGCGCCCATCTCGTAGAAGTAGACCGAGATAGCGGCCAAGGTGAGGCCGAAGAAGAGGTTTTCGCGCTCGGAGCGGCGGAACAGGAACAGCGCCAGGAAGTAAAAGCCCAGGAATAGGCAGAGCGCGCCGAGCATGCCGTAGAGACCGCCGTTCCAGAAGTTGACGGGGCCGAGATCGTGGGCCGAAGCGCCGAGGCCGCCGAGGGCGTAGGCCGGAAGGCTGAGGGAGGAGCCGCGATACGCGCAGCGCAGTGCCAACACCACCTCGCCCTCTCCCAGGGCCAGGGCGGGGACGTGGAGGACGGCCGAACGGGTTCGCCTGAGGTCAAAGGGCTCGAGGGAGCCGCGGGAGCCCACGTAGTTGCCGTTGACGAAGAGCTCGGCCGCGGAGCCGGCCTTTCCCGAGATGAAGAACAATCCGCGATCGCCGGCTTCCCCCGCGGAAGCGAGCGCGGCCTTCAGGGAAGCGAGGGAAGCCGCCGACAGGCGCGCGCGCAGCCAGAACACCGTCCCCGGTTGACCAAGCGCCAGCCTGCGGCCGGGCCCGGTCTCTTCCCAGGCCGAATCGTCGAATTGAGGATCGGCCCGCTCCGCCCCGTCGCCCAAGGACCATTTCCAGGTTTCGGGCAGCAGCCTGGTCCGGTCGTCGGCGCGGGCGGAAGCGTCTTGGGCGCCGGCGCCCACGACGAAGAGGAAGGCGAGGAAGAAGGCGGTCGCGGCATGGAGTGGCTTCATCGTGGAGGCAGGATATTGCATGCCGCCCAAAACCGCAAGCGCGGAAGCGGGTCATTAGGACAGGGGGTCGGGTTGGAAAGCGCCTCGGGCGCCGGCGCGCCGGGAGGCTAAAGCCTCGTTCCGCAGTTGAAGCATTCGCTCCGGAAACTCGAGTTCTCGGCCTGGCAGTTGGGGCATTTCACCGCGAGCTGGCCGCTTGTGGTCGCCTTGGCGCCGGCCGGGGCCGGGGCCGGGGCCGGGGCGTGCCGGCGGGGCGGCTCGGGTTCGGGCTCGCCTTCCGGCTCGGGCGCGGGTTCCGGTCCGGGCGCGGGGCTCTCCGGCGCGGGGACGGGCGCGGCGCCGGGCAGGGGCTTCAGGAGCGGAGCGGCCAGCTGGGACCCGTCCTGGACCGGCAGGGCCGCGACATTCACGTTGATGGTCTGGCCCTCCTTCTTGTCATCCTCCCCGCGCGCCGCCGGTTGCAGGCGGGCAAGCTCCCTGATGACGACCAAAAGCTCGATCGCGATGACAAGGAGGAGCGCGAGGGAGATCGACGCGAGGACCGTAACCATGGCTAAAGGCGCTGGCGCGCCGTATACTCCGTGACCTCGAGCCTGAGGAACCGCTTGGGCTCGGCTTCGTCGTCGCAGGCCTGGCGGGGTTTTTCCCCGTAGTGGCCGAAGAAGAGCTCGAGGGCCTTCCTCCGCTCCTCCTCGTCCTCTACGTCCTCGAGGATGCCGAGCCCGACGATGCTCTGGTACTTCATGCCCCACTCGCAGGCGATCGCGCCCGAGCCGTCGTGTCCGTGGACGATGTCGAGCTCGAAGCAGACAAGGTTGTTCTTCCGCAGGAAGTCGATCGTCCTTCCCTTCGTCGCGGTGATGAAATACAGGTTCAGGACCCACGCCTCGTCGTCCACGCCCTTTTGCCGGAACCCGGTCCGCCATTCGTAGCCGTAGCAAAGGTTGACGATGTAGGGTGTCGTTCCGGCGGCGAAGCCGATGCGGCAGGAGGGGGAGGAGGAGAGAATTTCCTCAAGGACGGCGGGATCGGTGACTTCGACGGCGGAACTGGACATTTTGCGCTCCTGTGGGCGATGGCGAACGGGCTTATAGATACGCAATCATACCAGAAACCGGGGACGATGCAATAGCCTTCTGTCGCGCATCGCGCCCGTGGAGGTTCGGGCGGCGGACTGCAAGGGACCGACGGCGGGCGCGCCGCTTGACCGCCGGGGCCCGCGGCGGGCAGGATGGGGCATGTTCGACCTCCTGTTGGCTTCGGGCTCGCCCCGGCGGCGCGAGATCCTCCGCGACCTCGCCGGCGACCTCGGCCTCCGCTTTTCCCTCCTCTCCCCCGACGTGGACGAAAGCCTGCGCGACGACCTTCCGCCGCCCGAGCGCGTCCTGGCCCTGGCCGGCGACAAGGCGCGCGCGGCCCTGGCGCGGCCCGAGGCGGCGGCCTTCCGCTGGATCCTCGCCGCGGACACCCTGGTCTGCCTCCCGGGACTCCCTCCCGCCGGCGGGGAGTTGGTCCTCGGCAAGCCGGATGGCCGCGCCGGCGCCGAGGCGATGATCCGCGCCCTGTCCGGCCGAGAACACCTCGTCCACACGGGCCTCCTCCTCCTGGACCGGGCGACCGGGCGCGAAGTGGCGGCGCGCTCGGACTCCTCCGTCCGCTTCGCGACGCTCGAGGAGGAGGAAATCGCCTCCTACCTCGACTCGGGCGACTGGGAGGGCGTGGCGGGCGCCTACAAGATCCAGGGCCTCGCCGCCCGCTACATCGAGCGGATCGACGGGTCCTGGTCCGGCATCGTGGGCTTGCCAATCCGCGAGCTTTATGGCATTCTACGGCGGGCTGGCTTGGTCCCGCTCCCCGCGAGGGAAGCGTAACCCAGGCCGCCCCAAGCGCCCTACAAGGGCGCCCGGCATCGCGAAAGGCCGCCGTCGGCGACCAGCGGGCCGGAACTTCCGCCCCACGCTCCCCTTTCGGGGAGGTCCGCGGGGCGAGATACAGAGACGGGGGTCGGCGCGAAGCGCGTCGGCCGCGGGAGGCACTCGTGGCAGTAGTCACCATGAAGAACCTGCTTGAGTCCGGCGTCCACTTCGGACACCAGGTCAAGCGCTGGGATCCGCGCATGAAGAAGTACATCTTCGCCGAGCGCAACGGGATCCACATCATCGATCTCCAGAAAACCATCCAGTCGATCAAGGAAGCCTACGACGCCGTCCAGAAGACGGTCGGCCAGGGCAAGAGCGTCCTTTTCGTCGGCACCAAGAAGCAGGCCCAGGCCGCCATCCAGAAGGAAGCCGAGCGCTGCGAGCAGTTCTACGTCAACAACCGCTGGCTCGGCGGCATGCTCACCAACTTCTCCACCATCAAGAAGTCCATCCAGCGCCTCAAGAAGATCGAGAAGATGGAGGTCGACGGGACCTTCGAGAGCCTCACCAAGAAGGAAATCGCCGCGCTCCAGAAGGAGAAGGCGAAGCTCGAGAAGAACCTCGGCGGCATCAAGGAGATGAAGGACCTTCCGGGCGCGATCTTCGTGATCGACACCCGCAAGGAAGCCATCGCCGTCACCGAGGCCCAGCGCCTCGGCATCCCGATCGTCGCCGTCGTCGACACCAACTGCAACCCCGAGGGGATCACCTACCCGATCCCCGGCAACGACGACGCCATCCGCTCCATCTCCCTCTTCACCCAGATCATCGCCAACGCCGTCGTCGAGGCGGGCGCCGCCGAGGGCCTCAAGATCATCGAGAACCTCGCGGGCGACGAGACCGAGGAAGTGAAGACCGACGCCGCTCCCGCCGCCGAGGACGCCGAGGTCGAGATCGACCCCGCCACCTACACCGGCGACACCAAGCCCAAGGCCGAGGACGCTCCCGCCGAGGAGGCTCCCCTCCCCGTCGACGAGGACCGCCTCTACGAGTCCAAGTAAGCCTTCGGCAGCCAAGGAGAACGCACATATGGACATCAAGGCAAGCGACGTTAAGAACCTGCGCGAGAAGACCGGCGCGGGCATGATGGATTGCAAGAAGGCGCTGACCGAGGCGAACGGCGACATCGCCGCCGCCGAGAAGCTCCTGCGCGAGTGGGGCATGGCGGGCGTCGAGAAGCGCGCCGGCCGCGCCACGAACGAGGGCCGCGTCTTCATGAAGGAAGCCAACGGCAAGATCGCCCTCGTGGAGATCGCCTGCGAGACGGACTTCGTCGCGCGCAACGCCGACTTCATCTCCTTCGGCGACAAGCTCGCCCAGGCCGCCTTCGACAAGAACGTCGGAGAGGTGACGCCCGAGCTCGAGGCCCAGGTGAAGGACATCGCGTCCCTCATCAAGGAGAACATCACGCTGAAGCGCGTGAAGCTCGTCACCGCCGGCGCCAACGAGATCCTCCACTCCTACTCCCACGGCGAGGGCAAGCTCGGCGTCGTCGTCAAGTTCCGCGCCGACAAGGCCGAAGCCTTCAAGAACGAGAAGGTCGCCGGCTTCATCCACGACCTCGCGCTCCACATCGCGGCCTTCAACCCCATGTTCATGGATTCCGGCAAGCCCTCCCCCGCCTGGATCAAGGAGCAGGAGGAGATCTTCAAGGCCCAGGTCGACGGCGACGAGAAGATGAAGGGCAAGCCCGCCAACGTGATCGAGGGCATCCTCAAGGGCAAGCTCAAGAAGCTCTTCGCCGAGGTCTGCCTCCTCGAGCAGGGCTTCGTCAAGGAAGAGAAGACGCCCGTCAACCAGATGATGGCCAACGTCGCGAAGGAAGCGGGCTGCAAGCTCGAGCTCGTCGACTTCCTCTACGTCAAGGTGGGCGAGGCCTAAGGCCGGAAACGGTTCCGCCACGAGAAACCCGCGGTCCGCCCACGCTTTCCGAAGCGGGGGCACTGGCCGCGGGTTCCTCATATGCGTATATTGGTAGCGCGCGGCCCCCGGGCCCCGCAGCGCCTTTCCTTCCCGAAGGGAGATGCCATGGATTCCGTGAAGAGCGTCTGCGAAGAG
>JAEUJG010000535.1 GCA_016794765.1 Spirochaetaceae bacterium
TCCAGGACGGCAAGGCGGCCGGCGCCTTCATCGGCGTCGTGGTGGAGAAGGTGGCCGGCCGCATCTATCCGGAAAAGCGCCTGGCCTCCCACCTCGTCGGCTTCGTCGGCGACGGGAACCGCGGCCTCGCGGGCGTCGAGAACAAGTACGAGGCCGACCTCTCGCCGAGCCCGGCGCCGGCCCCCGCCTCGGCCTCCGGGGTCGTCCGCGGCAACCAAGTCGTCCTCTCCATCGACTCCGCCCTCCAATACTCCCTGGAGGAGATCGCGCGGAAGGCGATGACCGACACCGGCGCGGAGGCGGTCATGCTCCTCGCGGGCGACGCGCGGACGGGGGAGATCCTTTCCTACGTCGCGATGCCCGATTTCGATCCGAACGAATACTACAAGTCGCCGGCGGAGACCTGGTCCGACTGGCCCTCGGTCTACGCCTACGAGCCCGGCTCCGTCTTCAAGGTCTTCACGACGGCGGCCGCCATGGACCTCGGCGGCATCGACCGCTCCACGACCTTCGTCTGCGACGGCGCCTACCGCAAGAAGGCGCCCTCCGGCGAGGAGATCGTCATCAAGTGCCTCGGCGTCCACGGGACGGTCGACGTGGAGCGCATCCTCGAACTCTCCTGCAACGCCGGCGCCGCCTACGTCGCCGACACCGTCCAGTCCCTCGACTTCTACGAGCGGCTCACCGCCTTCGGCTTCGGCGCGCGGACCGGCGTCGCCCTGCCCGGCGAGAGCCCCGGCCTCCTCCGCTCGCCGGACTCCTGGTCCCTGCGCTCCAAGCCGACGATCGGCATGGGCCAGGAGGTCCTCGTCACCGCCGTGCAGATGCTCGCCGCCGCCACGGCCGTCGCGAACGGCGGGGTCCTCATGAAGCCGATCTCCGTCCTGCGGGTCCTCGGGCCCGACGGCACCCTCGTCTACGAAAACGCGCCCCAGGCCGTGCGCCGCGTGGTTTCCGCCGACACGGCCAAGGCGATCCTGGGCGCGATGGAGCTCGTCTCCGGGGAGGGCGGCACCGGCCGCCGCGCCAAGGTGAAGGACGTGCGCATGGCGGTCAAGACCGGCACCGCGCAGATGGCCGACCGCGCGACGCGGCGCTATTCGGAGACCGACTACATCGCGAGCACCGTCGCCATACTGCCGGCGGAGGATCCGCGGGTCGTCCTTTACCTCGCCATCGTGAAGCCGAAGGGCGAGTCCTACTACGGAGGCCGCATCGCCGCGCCCGTCATCCGCGAGGCCGCGGAGGCCGTCCTGTCCCTGAGCGACATCCCCCGCGCGGACAGTCCGACCGTGGTCCACCCCGGCACCATCTCCCTGCCGCGGCTGGAGGCCGCGACGGTCGGCGACACGATGCCCGATCTCCGCGGCCTGCCCAAGCGCCTCCTCCTTCCCCTCCTGGAGCGGCGGGACCTCAAGGTGCGCATCGCGGGCGAGGGCTACGTGCGAAGGCAGAAACCCGAGCCGGGCGCGCCCGTCCCGGCGGGGACCGAGATCATCCTGGAGCTCGAGTGAGCCCCGAGGCCGCGCCGAAGCCGGCGGGACGCGGGGCCGCGCCCCTCGCCCCCGACCAGGGCCTCCTCGCCGCGAACCTCGCCTCCCTCGGCGCGCGCTTCCCCGAGCTGGCGGCCTTGGTGTCCGGCGCGGAGTACCCCGGCGGCTATCCGCCCCTCGAGCCCTTCCTCGCGGCCAAGGGGTCCCCGAGCGCGCGGCTCGGGGCCCTGGCCCTGCATTCGGCCTACGATCCCGGACTTGAGGCGGCCCGCCTGGCCGCGGCCCTGCCCGCGGCAGCCGACACCGTCCTGGTCCTCGGCTTTGGCCTCGGCTACGCCGCCGAGGCGGCCCTGGCCGCGGGCCTCGAGCGCGTCCTCGTCGCCGAGGCCGAGCCGGGCTTCCTCCGGGCGGCCTTGGCCCTGCGCGACCTTCGCGCCCTCCTCGCCGACGAGCGCCTCGGTTTCGTCGCCGGCGGCCGGGGCGAGGGCCTGCTCTGCGCCCTCGAAGCCTCGGGCGCGCGGCGGATCGGATGGCTGCGCCTGGCCGCCGCCGAGGCTGCCAGCCCCGAGTGGTACGAGGTGGCCCGCGCCGCGGCGGAGCGCTTTTCCGCCAAGGAAAGCATCAACGAGAACACGCTCCGCCGCTTCGGCCGCCTCTGGGTGCGGAACCTCGCCAAGAACCTGCCCCTCGTCGGCCGGCTCCCCGGCACCGCCCTCCTCGAGGGGCGCTTCGCGGGTCTGCCCGCCCTCGTCCTCGCGGCCGGCCCGAGCCTGGACGAGGTCCTGCCGCGGCTCCGCGATCTCCGGGAGCGCTGCCTCCTCGTCTGCGTCGACACGGCCCTCCGGAGCCTCCTCCGGGCCGGCGTCGAGCCCGATTTCCTCGTCGTCGTGGATCCACAGTACTGGAACTGGCGCCATCTCGAAGGTCTCCGCTCCCCAGGATCCATCCTCGTCTCCGAGTCCGCGGCCTGGCCGGCGGTTTTCCGCTTCGAGGCCCGCGCGGCCTTCCTGGGCGGGAGCCTCTTCCCCCTGGGCCGCGCCATCGAGCGGGCGGTGGGAGCCAAGGGAGAGCTCGGCGCGGGCGGCTCGGTCGCGACGAGCGCCTGGGACCTCGCGCGCCTCCTCGGCGCCGCGCCCCTCTATATGGCGGGCCTCGACCTTTCTTTCCCGGCGGGCGCGACCCACGCCCGGGCCAGCCTCTTCGAGCAACGGGCCCTTGCAGCCGGACGGCGCCTCGGCCCGAGCGAAAGCGCCCAGGCCGCCGCCCTCCTCTCCGCCGAGCCGCGCGGCGCGCCGGACAACTCGGGCGGCCTCGTGCGCACGGACAAGCGCATGACCCTCTATGCCTGGTGGTTCGAAAGCCGCCTCGCGCGGCCCGCCTCCCCGGCGACCCGCACGCTGTCGGCGCGCGGGCTCGCCATTCCCGGCATGCCCCTGACCGACTTGGAGGCGATCCTTGCCCTGCCGCCGCGCCGCGCCGAGCTCGACGCGCGCCTTGCCGCAGCCGCCGAACTCGCGGCCGGCTACGCCCGGGAGTCGGGCGCCGCGGCGCGGGCGGAGGCGGGGAGGGCCGCCCTCCTCGCGGACCTCGGCCGCATCGAGGCGACGGCCTTCGGAGCCGAAGCCCTGGCCCGGGAGGCGGGCGCGGCCCTGGCCGCGGGCGCCCACGCGGGCGACGCCGTTGTGGCGCGCGCTCTCGACCGGCTCGCGGCCGCCGACGCCGAACTCCTCGGGAACGAGTCCCGCGACGTCGCCGGCTTCCTCCTGCCGCCCATGGACGAACTCCTCGGCCGCCGTCCCCGCGACCTCCGTGAAAGCCTCGCCCAGTCAGAAGCTCTGTACCACAGCGTCGCCGACTCGGCTCGCTACCACCTCGAAGCCCTGGCTTAGCCGGGCGCTGTCTTCCCTTCCGGATGGTGTCGTGGCATCGCCGGGCCGCCGCACTGCCGCACTGCCGCGCCGCCGCACTGCCGCGCCGCAGCACTGCCGCGCCGCCGCACTGCCGCACTGCCGCCCCGCCGCACTGCCGCACTGCCGCGCCGCCGCGCCGCCGCGCGGCCGAGCCACCGCGCCGCCGCCCCGCCGTTTTCAGCCGAGCGCTTGATGAAGAACCAAAATCTCCAGAGCGCTTTTTTGTAAGGTTTTTTCCCGGCTTGTCGAAAATATTTCTAGAGGGAAACCTCTACCAACGGTATGCATACTGACGTCCAGGCATACCGTTTTTTTATACCCTGACGGCCAGGTCGCCGACGATTTCGAGGCCGGCCTTCGGCGCTTCGCCCTCGAAGAGGAGCTTGCCGTCGCGGCTCCAGCGGAGGCGGAGGCTCGCGTCGACGCTTTCCGCGATCCGCCGGGAGAGCAGGCCCTTCACCGGCGCGCGGAGGAGGCCGCCCCGGGCGCGCCTCGCCTCCACCTCGAAACGCTCCCGGGTCCGGGGCTTTTCGATGACGACCCTGGCCGACTCGTCGCCGATCGCGATCTCCGCGAGCCGCGCGCCCGAGTAGGTCGCCTCGCGGACAAGGCGGCCGCTCAGGCTGGCCGCGCAGAGGAAGCCGACGAAGGAGCCGCCGAGCCAGGGGATGCGCGCCACCGACAGCATGAAGGAGTCGCCTTCGGCCGGAAAGTTGTTGGACTGGGTCCAAAGCCAGCATTCCGGCATCGAGGAGCCCCAGTCCTTTTCCGCGTAGCCGCGCCCGCCTTCGAAGTCGATCTCCCTCCCGTCGTGGCGCAGGGAACCCGAGAGCCGGTGGTGGAGCGAGACAAGGCCGTGCCGGCACTCCATGAAGGGGACGAAGGAAAAGGGGCCCATGACGCCGGGAGAGAGGAAGGGGGAGGGCAGGAGGGTCGAAGGGCCGAAGCCGATCTCGCCCTCGAAGCGGCCGTCGGCGGATTCGAGGGCGAGGCGGATGCCTCCGCGCGAGAATTCGTTGCCGCCCACCCGGATGCGGAGCTCGCGGCGCGAAGCCTCGAAGGCCGCGAGGGGATACTCGAACCACCAGGAACGCGCCGTGGCGCCCTCGATGGCCTGGACGAAGGAATAACCCTCGCCGGAGGCCTCTCCCCGCGCGATGCCCGGGATGAAGGACCAGGATTCCGCCGCGCCGGCGGTGACCTGTTTGAAGTACCAGCCCTCGAAGTAGCGGCGTCGCTTGCGCGCGCCTTGATAGACTTCCGGTTTCCAGAGTTCGGGGGCCACGTAACTTCCTTTCGCCGGCGACCTGGGCAGCCGGGCCTGTGGAGAAGATACTCGATGCGCGGCCCGGAACCAAGGCGGCCAGGGGCGGCGCCCGCCTTGGCTTGCGCGCGCACCCTTGCCCGCGCCCCGCCCGCGCCCGCGCTTGCGCCCGGGCCGCGGCGGGGCTACACTGCCGCAAGACCCCGCGAGGGCCCTCCGTCGGCGTGAACCGTCGCTGAAGGCGCGCCCCGCGGCGCCCGGGAGGAAGACATGCAGAGCCGCGACGAAGCGATCCGCCTCTGGCGGGAGCACAATACCGACGATTCACTCTTTCGCCACGCCCTTTCCGTGGAGGCGGCGATGCGCCACTTCGCGCTGAAGCGCGGCGAGGATCCCGAATTCTGGGGCCTCGTCGGCCTGCTGCACGACGTGGACTACGGGGAGCATCCGACCGAGCACCTCAAGCACGCCCGGCCCCTCCTCTCGGGTGCGGGCTACCCCGAGCCCTTCATCCGCGCCGTCGAGTGCCACGGCTTCGGCCTTTGCACCGACATCGAGCCCGTCCTCGAGATGGAAAAGGTCCTCTTCGCCGTGGACGAACTCACCGGCTTCATCGCCGCCTGCGCCTTCGTGCGGCCCTCCCGGAGCGTCCTCGACCTCGAGGTGAAGTCGGTGAAGAAGAAGTGGGGCATGGCCGCCTTCGCCGCGGGCGTCAGCCGCGAGGTGATCGAAAAGGGCGCCGCGATGCTCGGCATGCCCCTGGAGGCCCTCATCGAGGAGACCATCCAGGCCCTCCGCGGCGTCGCGGAGGAGACCGGGCTCAAGGGTTCCCTGTAGGAGCCTTGGCGGGCGCGGTTCCGCCCGCCAAACCCGCCGGCGGCAGGGCGTCGTAGTCCATCACGGCGTTCCCGCCCGAGCGCTTTGCCGCGTACATCGCGTCGTCGGCCCGGCCGACGAGCTCCTCCGGCGAGATGCCGGAGGTCCAGCGCGCCGCGCCGATCGACACGGTCAAGGTCAGGCTCCTGCCCTCTTCGACCTCCACCGGCTTCGCGGCCACGCGGGCGCGGAGCCGTTCGGCGGCTTCGAGGCAACGCTCGCCGGTCGCCTGCATGACCAGGACGAACTCCTCGCCCCCGTAGCGGTAGAGGCGGTCGTCCGCGCGGAGGCCCGAGCGCATCTCGTGCGTGAGGAGCTTGAGCGCCAGGTCGCCCGCCGCGTGGCCGAAGGAATCGTTGACGTTCTTGAAGCGGTCGAAGTCGATGACGAGGACCGATATCGGCCGCCGCTCGGTGCCGCCCTTGGCCAGCCTGGCCGCGAGGTCGGGCATGAGGTGCTTCTTGAGGATGGCGCCGGTGAGCCCGTCCAGGGTGATCTGCCGCGCTATCATCGCGGCGAGCCGGTAGACGGGGAAGGCGGCCATGAGGGTGAGGAGGAGGATCACGCCGGCGATGACGAGGCGGATCCGCCCAAAGAGGGTATGGATCGTGCCCGCCTCGATGTCCACGCCGGCGAGCCCCGCGAATTCGCCCGTGGCGGGATCGACGAGGGGGGCGTAGCCGGTGATGTACCTACCCCAGGCCGGATCGTCGGTGAGGGGGCCGAAGACCGGCGCGCGCAGCGCGTAGGCCCGTTCCCGAAGCGGATTCATCGCGTCGCGCGAGCCGGGCGGCGAGGAATATTCGCTCCCGTCGGGCTCCGCGTCGAGGACATACTCGATCTCCTTGTCGGAAATCCGGCGTTCGGTGTAGACGAACCTGATGAAGTTGTCGCCCTTCATGGATTGGAAGGCCCCGCGCATCTGGCGGTAGAAGGGCCGATCCCGGTCCGCCTCCGACCGCACGAGGCGGTATTCGGCCATCCGCGGCTGAACCATCCAGGAAACCGCGACCGCGACGGCGGAGGCCTCCTTGCCGAGGTATTCGGCGATGAGGCTCGAGAAATACTGGCTGAGGGCGAGGCCGAACAGGCTCAGGGCCCCGAAGACGAGGGCGAGGAGGGTCGCGGCGATTTTCAGTCTGACTTTGGCGTTCAAACGGGCCTTTCCCCCCTTCCGTTGCAAGCATTGTCGATGGTCTTGGGGCCCGGCGCAAGCTTTTTCGCGCGATTGACGCGCCGCGGCCCCTCGGGACATAATCCCGGGTCCCGAGAGAACCACGCGAGAGGATTCCCATGCTCGAGAAGATAAGCCAGAAATTCGGCGACATCGTCCGCACCATCGGCGGCAAGTCGACCATCACCGAGAAGAATGTCGAGGAGGCCGTCGAGCAGATCAAGCTCGCCCTCCTCGAGGCCGACGTCAACCTGCGGGTGGTCCGCCGCTTCGTGAACTCCACCCTGGAGGAGGCGAAGGGCGAAAAGGTCCTCCGCGCCGTCCAGCCCGGCCAGCAGTTCGTCAAGATCGTCCACGACAAGATGGTCGCCCTCCTCGGCGAGGGGAAGCAGGACCTGGTCCTCAAGGGCACGGATACGACGAGCGTCGTCCTCCTCCTCGGCCTCCAGGGCTCGGGCAAGACGACGAGCGCCTCCAAGCTCGCCTTCCACCTCAAGGGGAAGGGCCGCAAGGTCCTCGTCGCGGCCTGCGACCTCGTGAGGCCGGCCGCCGTCGAGCAGCTCTCCGTCCTCGGCGCCCAGATCGGCGTCGACGTCTACAAGGAGGAAGGCGCCAAGGACCCGGTCAAGGTCGCCGCGGCCGCCCTCGCCAAGGCCAAGCGCGAACTCTACGACGTCCTCATCGTCGACACGACGGGTCGCCTCCAGATCGACGAGGACATGATGGCCGAGCTCGTCCGGGTCCGCGACGCGGTCCGGCCCGACGAGTCCCTCCTCGTGGCCGACGCGATGACGGGCCAGGCGGCCGCCGACATAGCCAAGACCTTCGACGAGAAGGTCGGCATCACGGGCGTCATCCTTTCCAAGTTCGACTCCGACGCCCGCGGCGGCGCCGCCCTTTCCCTCCGCACCGTCACCGGCAAGCCGGTCAAGTTCGTCGGTGTCTCCGAGAAGCCCGAGGGCCTCGAGCCCTTCTACCCGGAGCGCGTCGCGGGCCGCATCCTCGGCATGGGCGACGTCGTCGGCCTCGTCGAAAAGGCCCAGGCCGCCTTCGACCAGGCCGAGGCCGCCGAGCTCGAAGAGAAGATGGCGACCGAGAACTTCACCCTGGAGGACTACCTCGACCAGATCGCGCGGGTGAAGAAGATGGGCTCGATGAAGGGCATGCTCGACATGATCCCGGGCCTCGCCGGCCAGATCGACGAGTCCCGCATCGACGAGTCCGGCATCAAGTACGAGGAGGCCATCCTCCGCTCCATGACCAGGAAGGAGCGGGCGAACTTCCTCATCATCGGCCCCAAGCGCCGCGCGCGCATCGCCAAAGGCTCCGGCACCTCCGTCGCCGAGGTGAACCGCCTCCTCAAGAAGTTCGAGAAGACGCGGCTCATGATGAAGAAAATGGTCAAGAACAAGGGCCAGATGGCCCAAATGGCCAAGATGATGGGCCAGGGCGGCATGCCCGGCGGCCGTTAGCCGCCGGAAACGGACGTTGCGGCGGGCCTCGAGTCTCGTGGGCCCGCCTTCGCGCCGCCGGGGAACTGCTCCTCCCCGCGGCGCCGCCTCGCTCGTCGAGGACTTTACATGAAGGGCGGCTTCTGCTAGAATCGCCCTACCATCCCGATCGGAGTCATACCATGTCGAGAAAATGCGAGATTTGCGGCAAGGGCACTATCTTTGGAAATACCGTCTCCCACGCCAAGAACAGGACCCGCCGGACCTGGTTCCCGAACCTCCTCCAGGTGAAGGCCAACGTCAACGGCAACGTGAAGACGATCAAGATCTGCACCCGCTGCCTTAAGGCCGGCAAGGTCGCCAAGGTCGTTTGATCGACTTGGCGGGGATTTCCCCCGCGGGGGCCCTCCCCCGATGACCGCACGAGAAGGCCGCCCCCGGGGCGGCTTTTTCATGTTTGCGGCGCTCGGCCCAGCCGCTCCGCCCGTGTCGGCCTTGCGCCCGGCCGCGCCCTCGCGTAAGCTGATAAGCCGATGCCCGAACTGCCCGACCTGGTCCACCTCGTCAAGGTCCTCAGGCCCGCCCTCGCGGGGCGCCGCGTAGAGGCGGCGCGGCTGAGGAATCCCCTCGTCCTCCGCCTCCTCCTGCCCGGCGATTTTACCTCCCTCCTCTCCGGCCGCCGCTTCGAGACCCTGGAACGGCACGGCCCCTTCCTCCGCTTCGGCCTCGGCGACCTCGATCTCGTCTGCCACCTCATGCTCGCGGGGCGGCTCAGGCTGGCGCCGCGGGCGGAGAAGCCCCTCGCTTTCACGGCCTTCGCCCTGGACCTCGATTCGGGACAGACCCTCTCCTACGGCGACGAAAAGAGCATGGGCAAGATCTATCTCGGCGAGGCGGGCCGCTTCGAGTCCATACCCGGCTACCTGTCGCAGGGCGTCGACGTGACGGGCCCGGACTTCAGCTACGAGCTGTTCACCGCCCTCATCGCCAAAAAGCGTTGCCAGGCGCGGGTCTTCGTCATGGACCAGTCCCTGCTCTCGGCGATCGGCAACGCCTACGCCGACGAGATCCTCTTCGAGGCGGGCATCCACCCCAAGGCGCCCTGCGGCTCCCTGCCCGAGGACAAGCGCCGCGCCCTCTACGAGGCGGTCAAGACCGTGCTCGCCTGGGGGACGGAGGAGGTCGAGAAGGCCGGGCGGCCCCTGGAGGAAAAGGTGCGGGGGCACCTTCGCGTGCGGAACCGCGCGGGCCAGCCCTGCCCGCGCTGCGGCGCGACGATCCGGAAGGCGGGCGTCCTCGGTTTCGACGCCTTTTTCTGTCCGATCTGCCAACCCGACCGGGCGGGACGCGGCCTTGATTGGACGCGGCTCGAGGGCAAGAAGGAATAGGCCTGCCCTCGACGCCGCCCGATGGCCCGCGCCGCGAATTCCGCCAGTGCCATGAAAGGGGGAGGGGCGCTATACTCGAGTCGATGCGCACGGAAAGTCTTGTGTCGCCTCGCTCCTCCCTGCCTTCCCGGCCCGGAGCCTATGTCGAGCGCCGCCGCCTCCTAAAGGTCGCTGTCTGTCCGGCCGGCGGTCTCCTCCTCCTCTGCGCCCCCGCCGGCTACGGCAAGAGCCTCGCCGCCCTGGCCTTGGCCGAGGAGGCCTTGGCCCGCGGCGAGCGCCTCCTTTGGATCGGACTCGAGGAGGGCGACGCCGAATTGCCCGGCCGTCTGGCCGCGGACCCGGCTCGCCGCCATCCCGGCGAGCCCTCCCTCCTCGTCCTCGACGGGGTGCATGCCCTCGGCGCGGGCGGGGCCGCGGCCCTCCTCGAGAAGCTGGCGCGGGGGCGGCACGCCGCCGCCCGGCTCGTCGCGACGACGCGGGAGCGCCTCCGGCCCGGGCTCGAAGGCCTGCGCGCGGCGGGACTCCTCCGCGAACTCGGTCCCGAGATCCTCGCCTTCGACGAGGAGGAGGCCCGCGCCGTCCTCGCCGCGTCCCTCGGCTTCCAGCCTCCGAGGCAGGCGCTTTCCTCCCTGGTGCGGACGACGCGGGGCTGGCCCGCCTGCCTGCGCCTGGCCGCCGCCGCGGCGCGGAGTCCCCGCGAGCTCGAGGCCCTGGTCCGGGGCCTGGACGGCGAGGTGGCAGCCGTCGCCGATTATCTCGCCGACCGCGTCCTCGGCGGCCTCGATCCCGCGTGGCGCGCCTTCCTCCGCGTCGCCGCCCTGCCCGAGGCGATCGACGCCGAACTCCTCGAGGCGCTCGGCGCGGGCCGCGCCCTTCCCGCCGGATCCGCGGCGGAGCTCCTGGCCGAGGCCGAGCGGCGCAACCTCCTCGAGGCCCTGGATCCGCGGCGGCGACGTTATGCGATGCACTCTCTTCTCCGCGAGCGGCTCCTGGCCGAGGCCGGGCGCGAGGAGCCGGCCGCCCTCGCCGAGCTCCGCCTCCTCGCCTCGCGCCGCCTCGAGGAGCGCGGCGAGGTCGAGGCAGCCGTGGCCCTGGCCGTGGAGGCCGGCGACTCCGAGCGGGCCGGCGCCCTCATCCGCGCTTCCCTGAGCCTCCTCTACGGCCGCAACGCCACCTTGGCCGTCGCCTCCTGGCTCCGTCGCCTGCCTCGCCGACGCGTCGAGGCCGATCCGGAGCTGGGCCTTCTCGAGGCATGGACCCTCGCCATCCTCGGCGACTTCGACCGCGCCCTCGGCCTCCTCGATTCCCTGGCCGGGCCGGGACCCCGCGGACGCCCCGCCTTCGGGCCCGGCGTCCTCGAGGCCGTGCGCGTCTACGCCGAACGCTTCAGGACGCCGCGGGTCGCGGCCGGGCTCGGGCTGCGCCTCCTCGGGCCCCCCGCCTCCGGCGGCACCTCGAACGAGTGGATCCGCGGGCTCCTCGGCGTCTCGACCGGGGACGCGCTCCTTTCCCTCGGCGAGCTCGAGGACGCCGAGACGCGGCTGCGCGCCGCCCTGCCGCCCCTCCTGGCCCGCGGCCAGCGCTCCTCCTCCTTGTCCTGCCTGCACCGGCTCTGCCGCCTGGCCCTCCACCGCGGGGATCCCGCAGAGGTCCGCTCCCTCCTGGCGCGGATGGGCGATCTGGCGGCGGAGGATCCCGCCCTGCTCTCGGGCGGTGTCGTGGAGACCGACCGCGCCGCCCTGGCCCTCCTCGAGGGGCGCGTCGCCGAGGCCCGCTCCCTTCTCGCCGAGGCCGAAGAAGCGGTCGAGTACGAGGGTTCCTATTCCTACCGCTTCGACTACCTCGCCCTGCGCGTCCGCGTCCTCGCGGCCGCGGGGGAAGGAGCGGCCGCGCGGGAAAGCCTCGAGGCCCTGGAGGCCCTCGTGGGCCGCGCCGGTTCGAAGGA
>JAEUJG010000586.1 GCA_016794765.1 Spirochaetaceae bacterium
GCGTTCCAGGTCCTCCACGCGGCCCAGGAAGAGCGCCAGGTCCTCGACGGCGACGAGGACCTCCGCGGACTTGTGCCACTCGAGCCCGTTCACGGTGGAGTTGGGCCCCGCGTTCCAGCCGACCTGGAGGTCGATGAAACCGAAGCGGGCGTCGAAGGCCCTCGCCGCGGGCAGGGCCTCGAGTTCGGGGCTCGAGGCGACGTAGGCGTTCGCCTCGAGGCCGAAGGGCACGACGGCGTCCGCCGCCGCCAGCAGGGAAGCGATCCCCTCCAACCGCAGCGGACGCGCATAACGCGCCGCGCGGACGTCGTCCGGACCGAAGGGATCGAGGCCGGGATTGAGCCCGGCGAGAGTCTCCAGCTCCATGCCCGGCCGCCTAGAAGGCGCCCCGCATGGCGCCGACGGCCATGAAGACGACCGCGATGACGAGCGAGGCGACGACGGTCATCGCGAGGCCCGCCTTGGCCATGTCCTTGATGCTGAAGTAGCCGGCGTTGAAAGGGATCACGTTGGTCGGCGTCGTCGTCACGAGGACGAAGGCCAGGCTCGAGGTGAGGCCGGCCGCGAGGGTGATCGCGGTCGCGTCCATCGACAGGGCCTTGCCGAGGCCGATGATCAGCGGGATGAGGATCGTCGCCGTCACCGTGTTCGAGGAGAACACGACCTTGAGGAGGCAGACGCCGAGGGTTACGAGGAAGATCTGCGGGAAGAGCGGCACCTCGCCGATGCGGCCGAGCATCGTCACCGCGAGCCACTCCGCGGCGCCCGTCTTGTAGAGGTACTGCCCGAGGGAGAGGCCGGAAACGATGAGGAGGATACCCGCCCAGTCGACCTCGCCCTCGATCTCCTTCCACTTGGTCCGGCTCATGCCGGGCAGGAAGAAGAGACAGGCGGCGAGCAGGGCCGGGAAGGAGATCTCGATGACCATGCCCAAGGGTCCCTGGAGGAGGGGCGTGAAGACCCAAACGAGGACGGTGAGGATGAAGACGACGAGCGTGATCACCTCCTCGCGGTTCATCGGCGCCATGTCCTTGAGCTCGCGCTTGAGTTCTTCCTTTGAAACCTTGAGCCGCTTCATCTCCGGCGGAAAGAAGAGGAGGAGGATGCCCCAGGCCGGCGCGAGGAGAAGGAGGGAGGCGGGTACGCCGTAGGCCATCCAGTCGAGGAAGGAGAGGTTGATGCCGGCCATCGTGGAAAGGAACTGCAGGGCGATGGGGTTGGAGCCGCAGCCCGCGGGGGTCGCGATGCCGCCGATGAGGGCGCCCCAGGCCACGGAGATCATGAGGGCCTTGCCGAAATTGGACTTCATCGGCGGCACGCCCTCCTCCTGGAGGATGGCCCGGGCGAGGGGCATGAGCATCGCGGCGACCGCCATGTCGGTGATCCACATCGACAGGAGGGTGCCCGTGACGAGGAAGCCGAGCACGATGAGTCGGGTGTCGTTGCCCGTGATGGACAGGATGACGGTGGAGATGCGCTTTCCGAGCCCCGACTTCGTGATGAAGGCGCCGAGCACGAGGACGCCGATGAAGAAGACCACGATGTCGTTGCCGAAGCCGGTGGAGATGATCTCCTTGTACTTTCCGACCTTGAGCAGGGTGAGAAGGGCCAGGGAGAGGAGCCCCGTGACGTGGAAGGGCAGGGCCTCCGTGACCCAAAGCACGAGGCAGAAGGCCAGTACGCCGAGGGCGGCCATCGCGGCCTCGCCGCCCTGGGCCGCGGCGCCGTAGCTCGCCTTGCCCGTGCCGGGATCGACCGCGTTCTTGATGGTCGCGGCGAGGGAGGCCGGGGGCTGGACCGCCACGAGGAAGGCGCAGAGGGCGAAGGC
The DNA here is from genome assembly GCA_016794765.1 of Spirochaetaceae bacterium. GTDB lineage: Bacteria > Spirochaetota > Spirochaetia > Treponematales > Rectinemataceae > JAEUJG01. The sequence goes on from JAEUJG010000586.1 coordinate 1,829, forward strand.
GAGGACGAGGAGGACGGCGTTCCGCCCCGTGAGGGAGAGCTTGGTACCTGGCATCATCGATCCTTTCCGGCGGCCGGGGCGCCGAGCGCCGCGGCCAGCAATTCTCCGACCCGGCTCGGCCGGTCGGCCACGAAGGCGCCCGCCGCGCGGAGCGCCGCGGCCTTGCCCTCGACGCTGCCCTTGCCGCCCGTGACGATGGCGCCGGCGTGGCCCATGCGCTTGCCCTTGGGGGCGTTGCGGCCGCCGAGGAAGGCGACGAGGGGCTTCGTGAAGACGCCGTCGCGCATCGCGTCGGCGACCTCCTCCTCCATCGTGCCGCCGAGCTCGCCGATCACCACGACGGCGTCGGTGCC
>JAEUJG010000606.1 GCA_016794765.1 Spirochaetaceae bacterium
CCTGGACCGTCGCGAAGGGGCGCACGTCGTAGAAGCCGCGGCTCAGGGGGAGGCGGAGGCCGAGCACCGTGTTCGAGCCCGTCTCCGCTCCGGCGCCGTAGGGATCGAGGACGCTGAGCTTGGTGCCGCTGACGATGTGGAGGAAGGGCGCCGCGTCCACGCCCTGCCGCGGGATCTCGCGGAGCTGGACGTCCTTGGTGAGGCGCGCCTGGCTGTAGAGGACGAGGCCGGTGGAGACCTCGGCGCCGACGTCCTTGATGAGGACAAGGCCGGCTTCGCGCTCGTCCTTGAAGCCTTCGACCATGCCGCCCTGGATGACGGAGTATTCGTCGCCCTTCTTGATGCCCATGTTCTGGCCGAGCTGGAGCTTGATCTCCTTGCCGGCGACCGCGAGCACGCGGGTGTTGATCTGGAAGGCGGGAACCTTGCGGATCTCGTACTGGAGCTGCATCGGGATCGCGCTGATGGCGCTCTCGATCGACTTGTTCTGGCTCTGCTTGTCGGAGCCCGAGGTCTCGATTTGGCCGATCGCCATCACCGTGCCGCCCGCGGCGACGTCGATGAAGGTGACGTTGGTCTTGATGCTGGTTTCCCAGTAACCGTTCTTCTGGTTGTAGCCCGAGCTGAAGTTGGCCACGACCGGCGCGGCGACGATGAAGGCGCCGACGAGCTTGGAGAACTCCGCCTCGGTGAGGATCGCCTCGCCGAACTGGTACTTCTCCGGCATGACGAAGCTCGCCTCCTTGGCCTTCTTGAGGGTGGCGATGAACTGCTCGAGGCCGCCCGAGGAGAGGCGCTGGGTGACGCCGATGATGTTGAAGCGGCCGAGGTCGACGAAGACCTTCTGGATCTCCATGTCGATGTTGCCGAGGGTCTCGTAGGGAATGCTCCAGCCGTAATAGCCGAGGGCGAAAATGGCGACGTCTTTCTTCTCGCTCACGACGGGGGCCTGCGCGAAGAGCGGGGCCGCGGCGAAGGCGAGGGCGAGGACGGCGGCGAGGGTCGCCGAACGTTTCATGATTCCTCCTTGCGTGGTGTGGGACCCGTGACAACCTGGGGCAGAGCTGCGTCGAGGCGACCGGTCCCAAGCCTCAATTGTCCTTCCGGCGCTTCAGGCTTGCAATAGCAGCGGCGCGGGGGAGGGGGCGGCGCGGGGGAGGGGCGCCGCGGATGGCGCCGCGGCGGCGCCCGCTTGCGGCGGGGCGGCCTCGCGGGCTATCGTACCACACCGACCATGCCCAGAAGCTATCTCGACCTTCCCGTCCCGATCGCCGCGGCCGCGACCGCTCCCGGCGAGGCCGCGCTCGCCCTCGTGCGGGCCTCGGGCCCCGGCGCCCTGGAGCTCGCGGCCTCCTGCTTTTCGCGGCCCGCCGCCCTCCTCGCGGCTCCGGGGCACAGCCTCGTCCACGGCCGTCTTGTCCATCCCGCGACCGGCGAGGCGGCGGACGAGGTCCTGGCCTCGGTCTTCCGCGCGCCGCGGAGCTTCACCGGCGAGGACGCGGTCGAGTTTTCCTGCCACGGTTCACCGGCCGCCCTGAGGCGCGTCCTCGAGGCGCTTGAAGCCGCCGGCTTCTCGCCCGCCCTGCCCGGGGAATTCGCCTTCCGCGCCTTCGCGAACGGCAAGTCCGACCTGGTCCGCGCCGAGGCCATCGACGAGCTCATCCGCTCCCGCTCCGAGGGCGCCCGCGAAGGCGCCCTGCTCCGCCTGGAGGGCGGGCTTTCCCGGCGCCTCGAGGCCGCGCGCGCGGCCCTCCTGGACGTCCTGGCCGAGGTGGAAATCCGCCTTGACTACGCCGAGGAGGACGGCGCTCCCGCCGAGGCCCCGAATCCCGGCGCGATCGCGGCCCTGCGCGATTCCCTGGCCGCCCTCGCCGCGACCTATCGCGCGGGCCGGCTCTATCGGGACGGCGTCCGCGTCGCGCTGGCCGGCCGCGCCAACGCCGGAAAGTCGAGCCTTTTCAACCTCCTCCTCCGCGAGGAGCGTTCCATCGTCAGCCCTGAGGCCGGCACGACCCGGGACTGGATCGAGGCCGGCCTCGAGCTGGCCGGCTTCCCCGTCCGCCTCCTCGACACGGCCGGCCTCCGCGAAGCCTCCGGCGCCGTGGAGGCCGAGGGCGTGGCGCGGAGCCGCCGCCTCCTTGCCGAGGCCGAACTCGTCGTCTACGTCGTCGACGGCGCGGCCGGACTCCTCACGGCCGAGGACGAGGCCTTCCTGGCCGATCGGCCGGAGGCGATCCGCGCCTGGAACAAGATCGACGCGGCCGGCGCCGCGGCCGCTCCCGCGGGCTTCGTCGCCCTTTCGGCCGCGACCGGCGAGGGCTTCCCCGCCCTCCTCGCCGCCCTCGAAGCCTCCCTCCGCGCCCTCGCCCGCGGGGAGGCGAAGGGCGCGTCCGCCCCCGGACGCGGCGCTCCGGGGGGCGGCGCCCCGGGGTGTGAGGCCCAGGAGGGCGGCGTTTCCGGTCCCGCCGGCGTCCCCGCGCGCGGCGCCCCCGCCGAGGCCGAGCTCCGCGTCGCGAGCGAACGGCAGAAGGTCCTCCTCGACCGCGCGGTGGCGGCCCTGGACGCCGCCCTCGCGAAGGGCGGCGCGCCGTTCGACTCGAGGCTGGACGCCTTCGCCCTCGACCTGCGCGAGGCCGCCGACGCCCTCGGCGAGATTACGGGCGAAATATCGGCGCCGGAGATCCTCGAGGCGATCTTCTCGCGGTTCTGCCTGGGCAAGTAGGAAGACCGATGGATTACGAAGCGATCGTCGTCGGCGGCGGACACGCCGGCATCGAGGCCGCCCTGGCCGTCGCGCGCCTCGGGCGCTCGGTCCTCCTCATAACCCAGGACCCCGAGACCATCGGCCGCATGTCCTGCAATCCCGCGATCGGCGGCCTCGCCAAGGGCAACCTCGTGCGCGAGATCGACGCGCTCGGCGGCGAGATGGGACGCCTCATCGACGCCTCCATGCTCCAGTACCGCGTCCTCAACCGCTCCCGGGGACCGGCCGTCAGGGCGCCGCGGGCCCAGGCCGACAAAGCGCGTTATGCGTCCTTGGCTCGCCTGGCCCTGGAGCGCCAGCCGCGCCTGTCGATCCGGATGGACTGTGTCGTGGACCTCGTCACCGACGGGGAGGGGCGCCGAGTCGAGGGCGTCGTGACCGGGCGGGGCGCCCGCATCGGCGCCGCTGCCGTCGTCGTCGCGGCGGGCACCTTCATGGAGGGGCGGCTCTTCATCGGCTCCTGGAGCGGCCCCGGCGGCCGGCTCGGCGAGCCCGCCGCGGTGGGTCTCGGTGCCGCCCTGCGCCGGCGCGGTTTCCCGGTGGGCCGGCTCAAGACGGGCACGCCGGCGCGCGTCGCGGGGCGGTCGGTGGACTTCTCCCGGCTCGAGGTCGAGGCCGGGGAGCCCCCCGAGCCCTTCTCCTTCATGGGCGGCCCGATCGACCGGCCGAGCCGGCCCTGCTGGATCACCTACACGAACGAGGCTACGCATCGCGTCATCCGCGACAACCTGGGCTCCTCGCCGCTCTTCGGCGGCGCCATCACGGGCCGCGGGCCGCGCTACTGTCCCTCCATCGAGGACAAGGTGGTGCGTTTCCCGGAGCGGGACCGGCACCAGATCTTCGTGGAGCCCGAGGGCGAGCACACGGACGAGCTCTACCTGAACGGGCTCTCCTCCTCGCTGCCCGAGGAGGTCCAGGCCGCCTTCATCCGCACCCTGCCGGGGCTCGAGGCGGCGGAACTCGTCCGACCGGGCTACGCGGTCGAATACGACTATCTCGATCCCCTGGACCTGCGCGCCTCCCTCGAGTCGAAGCGCCTCGAGGGGCTCTTCGTCGCCGGGCAGACCAACGGCACCTCGGGTTACGAGGAGGCGGCCGCGCAGGGCATCCTGGCGGGCATCAACGCCGCGCGCCGCCTGTCCGGCGAGGAGCCGCTCGTCCTGTCCCGCGCGGAGTCCTACATCGGCGTCCTCGTGGACGACCTCACCACTCTCGGCACGAAGGAACCCTACCGCATGTTCACGAGCCGCGCGGAACGCCGGCTCGCGCTCCGCTGCGACACGGCGGACCGCCGTCTCACGCCCGTCGGCCGCCGCGTCGGCCTCGTCGGCGAGGAGCGCTGGGAACGTTTCGGACGGCGCGCCGCCGCGATCGAAGAGGTGGCGGCCCTGATGCGCGCCCGGCGCGTGGGCCGCGAAGAAGTCGCGCGCGATCCC
>JAEUJG010000612.1 GCA_016794765.1 Spirochaetaceae bacterium
CGAAGACCCAGGCAGCCGCCAAGACCGCGGCGCCCGCCCCGAAAAAGCCCGTCGAGGAATTCTGGATCCAGGCGGCGAGCTTCACGAGCCGCGGCCGCGCCGACGAACTCAAGGACAGCCTGGGCGGCAAGGGCCTCGCCGCCCTCATCACGGTGAAGGACATCAGCGGCAAGAGCTGGTATCGCGTCCGCGTCGGCCCCTACTCGACCAAGAAGGAAGCCGAGGGCTGGCTCGCCCGCGTCAAGGCGGTGCCCGGCTGCGAAGAGGCGGGGGTTTGGACCTCCACCGCGGAAAAGCGCTGAGCTCCTGATACATCAGGACGAGGGCCGCCGACCGGAACCGGGTCGGCGGCCCTCGTCGCATATCGCGGGGAGCATAAAGCTCCGTTCTCGATAAAAATCGTTTGACAGAAAGCCCCGACTGGATTTTACTGGTCAATGCCGGAGCGCCCGCCTCGGGCGCGCGTCCCGGCCCACGAGAGCGTTTCCATACCTGACAAGGATCGCAGAAAGGAGTCGTCGATGAAGAGGAAGCTCGCATTCGCCTGCGTCGCCGTCGCGTCGCTCGCGCTCGTCCTCGGAGGCTGCGCCAAGAAGGCGGAAGCCCCCGCCGCCAAGGCCAAGGCCTACAAGGTCGCCTTCGTGTACATCGGTCCCCCCGGCGACCTCGGCTGGACCTACGAGCACGACCGCGGACGCAAGGCCGCCGTCGAGGCTTTCGGCGACAAGCTCCAGACCGCCTACATGGAGAACATTCCCGAGGGACCGGACGCCGCGCGCATCATCCGCCAGTACGCCCAGGAAGGCTACGACATGATCTTCGCCACCTCCTTCGGCTACATGGACCCGATGCTCGAGGTCGCCAAGGAGTTCCCGAACACCAAGTTCGAGCACTGCTCCGGCTACAAGACCAACGCCAACATGTCCACCTACTTCGGCCGCATCGAAGAGGCCCGCTACCTCTCCGGCATCATCGCCGGCAAGGCCACGACCTCCAACAAGATCGGCTTCGTCGCCGCCTTCCCGATCCCCGAGGTCGTCCGCGGCATCAACGGCTTCACCCTCGGCGTCCGTTCGGTCAACCCCAAGGCCGAGGTCCGCGTCGTGTGGACCAACACCTGGTACGACCCCGTCAAGGAGCGCGAGGCCGCCGTGGCCCTCCTCGACGCCGGCTGCGACGTCATCGCCCAGCACCAGGACACCGTCGAGCCCCAGAAGGCGGCCCAGGAGCGCGGCAAGCTCTCCATCGGCTACGACTCCGACATGGGCAAGTTCGTCGGCGACTCCGTCCTGGCGAGCCCGATGTGGAACTGGGCCGTCTACTACAAGGACGTCATCGAGAAGGGCATGAACGGCACCTGGAAGAGCGAGCAGTACTGGAAGGGCCTCTCCTCCGGCGTCGTCGCCCTCTCCGACATGAGCGCCAAGGTTCCCGAGGACGTCAAGAAGCTCGTCAACGAGACCAAGGACAAGATCGCCTCCGGAAGCCTCAACATCTTCGCCGGTCCCATCGCGGACCAGGGCGGCAAGATCGTCGTCAAGGCCGGCGAGGCCGTGGCGGACGACAAGCAGCTCTCCATGGACTGGTTCGTCCAGGGCGTCGTCGGCAAGGTCAAGTGATTCGGCCGCCGGCCTTCCCGCGGAGCCGCCTCCGGGCGGAGCCGCGCGGGGGCGGCGGTCCCAAGGATCCTCCGGCGCCGGGCCCCTCGGCCTCGGAGGATTTTTTTTGTTCGCGGGGAGCGGATCGGGCGGCGCCGCGCGGCGCCCCCGGCCCGCTTCCTTCGGGAAGGTGCGGATCGCGGTGATGAAGGATCGAGAAGGCCACGCCCCCACGGGCGGGACCACGGAGGCGGCGCGGGCCGCCTGCGCGCCGGAGGAGGCCCCCGGCGGCCGCCTCGTCGAGATGCGCGGCATACGGAAAAGCTTCCCCGGCGTCCAGGCCTCGGACGGCGTCGACCTCCGCCTGGACCGCGGCGAGGTCCTGGCCCTCCTCGGCGAGAACGGCGCTGGCAAGAGCACCCTCATGAACATCCTCGTGGGCCTCTACCGGGCCGACGCGGGGGAAATCCTGGTGCGCGGCGAGCGCGCCTCCATCGGCTCGCCCCGCGACGCCTCCGCCCTCGGCATCGGCATGGTCCACCAGAACTTCATGCTCGTGGACACGATGACGGTCGCGGAAAACGTCGTCCTCGGCATCCGCGACCTGCCCTTCGTGCCGGACATGGCCGCGGCCAAGCGGGAAATCCTCCGCCTCTCCGAGTGCTACAACCTCAAGGTCGACCCGGACGCCTACATCTGGCAGCTTTCGGTCGGCGAGCAGCAGCGGGTGGAGATCCTGAAGCTCCTCTACCGCAAGGCCGAGATCCTCGTCCTGGACGAGCCCACGGCCGTCCTCACGCCCGCCGAGTCCGAAGAGCTCAACGCCGTCGTCAAGCGGATGAAGGGCGAGGGCAAGGCCGCGGTCTTCATCACCCACAAGATGGAGGAGGTGATGTCCTTCTCCGACCGCGTCATGGTCCTGCGGAAGGGCAAGGTCGTCGCCGAGAAGGCCACCTCCGACACGGACCCCAAGGACCTCGCGCGGCTCATGGTCGGCCGCGAGATCCTCTTCCGCGTGGAGAAGGGCCCCTTCAAGCCCGGCGCCAAGGTCCTGGAGCTCCGCGGCGTCTCCGCGATCGACGAGCGCGGCCTGCCGGCTCTCCGCGGCCTCGACCTCGAGCTGCGCTCGGGCGAGATCCTCGGCATCGCGGGCGTGGCCGGCAACGGCCAGCGCGAGCTCGCGGAGGTCGTGACGGGACTCCGCCCCGTCACCGCGGGCTCCATCTCCATCAACTGCGTGGACACGACGGGCAAGAGCCCGCTCGAGATCATCAAGAGCGGCGTCGCCCACATTCCCCAGGACCGCAACCAGGTCGGCGCGGTGGGCGACATGAGCGTCGCCTCCAACCTCGCGATGAAGGGCTACCGCGCCCGGCCGCTGTCCGCGGGCGCAATCCTCCTTCCCGGCAAGATGCGCGAACTCGCCAAGCGGCTCATCGACCTCTTCAAGATCGCGACGCCCTCGCCGGAGACGCGGATCAAGTTCCTCTCCGGCGGCAACATCCAGAAGGCCATCCTGGCGCGCGAGATCGGCGCCTGCACCTCCCTCCTCGTCGCGGTCTACCCCTCGCGGGGCCTCGACATCGGCGCGACCGAATCGGTGCGCAAGGAGCTCGTCGCGGAGCGCGACCGGGGACTCGCGGTGCTCCTCGTCTCCGAGGACATCGAGGAGCTCATCTCCGTGGCCGACACGGTCGCCGTCCTCTTCGAGGGCCGCGTCATGGGCCTGTTCCCGGCCGCCGAGGCCGATCCCGAGAAGATAGGCGCCCTCATGGCCGGCATGCGCGAGCGGGGCGAGGAGACGACACCATGAACATCCATTTCGAGAAGCGGAAGACCCTGTCCAGGAAGGCTCTCGTCCTCGTCCCCCTCGTCTCCCTCGCGGCCTCCTTCGTCCTCACGGGCCTCATCCTGATCCTCTTCGGAGCCAACCCCTTCGCGACCTACGGGGCCATGCTGAAGGGCGCCTTCGGCAGCTGGCGGGCCTGGACGGAGACCCTCGTCAAGGCGATCCCCCTCATGCTCACCGGCCTCGGCGTGTCGGTGGCCTTCCGCCTCAAATTCTGGAACATCGGCGCGGAGGGCCAGCTCACCGTGGCCGGCGTCGCGACCGCCTGGGTGGCGATCTTCTGGAGCCCCTGGCTTCCCGCCGGCCTCCTCCTCCCCGTGGCCGTCCTCGTCGGCGCCGCGGCCGGGGCGCTCTGGGCCGGCGTGCCGGCGCTCCTCAAGACGAGCCTCAAGGTGGACGAGACCCTCGTCACCCTCATGCTCAACTACGTCGCCATCCTCTTCTCCGAGTTCCTCTACTACGGCCCCTGGCGCGACCCCAAGGGTTTCGGCTTCCCGGGCACGGCGCCCTTCCCCGACGCCGCCTGGCTGCCGCGCATCGCGGGGCGCGCCCACGCGGGGCTCTACGTGGCCCTCGTCGCGGCCCTCCTCCTCTGGGTCGTCCTCAACCGGACCAAGTGGGGCTTCGAGCTGTCCATCATCGGCAACAGCCAGCGCGCCGCCCGCTACCAGGGCATCGCGGTGGAGCGCAACGTCGTCCTGGCGGTCCTCCTCTCCGGCGCGTTGTGCGGCCTCGCCGGCTCCTTCGAGGTGACGGGCATCTCCCACCGCCTCCAGCAGGGCCTCTCCATCGGCTACGGCTACACCGCCATCATCGTGGCCTGGATGGCCCAGCTCAACCCGCTCGCCATCGTGCCGGTCGCCCTCCTCATGGCGGGGCTCCTCGTCGGCGGCGACCAGGTCCAGATGGTGATGGGCCTGCCCGCGGCCATGGGCCTCGTCCTCCAGGGCATGATCCTCTTTCCGATGCTCGCGGGCTCGCTCTTCGCCGAGTACCGCGTGAAGGTCTACAAGAACCCCGCCAAGGCCGCGGAATCGCGCGCCCCGGGAGGAGCCTAAGATGGAGCTCATCACCTCGATCCTCGCCATCGCGCTCAGGGCGGGCACCTCCCTCGTCTACGCCACCATCGGCGAGACCTACACGGAGCGCGCCGGCATCCTCAACCTCGGCCTCGAGGGCATCATGCTCATGGGCGCCGTGTGCTCCTTCGCCACCGCCTACTACACGGGCAGTATCGTCCTGGCGATCCTGGTCGCGCTCGCCGTCGGCGCCGCGATGGCCGCCATCCACGCCTTCCTCACGATCACGATGCGCGCGAACCAGGTCGTCTCCGGCCTCTCGATCACCCTCTTCGGCTCCGGCTTCGCGAGCTTCCTCGGCCAGCGCCTCGGACCCGAGTCGAACAACCACCGCCTCGTCGGCCTCGTGGGGCCGCGGCTCAAGCCCGAGAACCTTCCCTGGCTCTCGGATATCCCCGTGCTCGGCGCCCTCTTCGAGCAGGACATCCTGACCTACGCGCTCTACGTCCTCATCCCCCTCGCCTGGTTCTACCTCTACAAGACCCGGAACGGCCTCAACCTCCGCGCCATCGGCGAGGACCCGCAGACCGCCGACGCGATGGGCGTCGACGTCTTCAAGGCGAAGTTCCTCTACACGATAGCCGGCGGCGCGTTGGTCGCCCTCGGCGGCGCCCAGCTCTCCCTCTCCTACACGCCGGGCTGGTCGGAGAACATCACGGGCGGCCGCGGCTGGATCGTCATAGCCCTCGTCATCTTCTCCATGTGGAACCCGGCGCGCGCCATCTGGGGCGCCCTCCTCTTCGGCGGCATCAACGCGATCCAGTTCCGCCTCCAGGCCTCGGGCACGACGATCCCGGCGGGCTTCCTCAACATGCTGCCCTACCTCACGACCATCCTCGTCCTCGTCGCGATGACCTTCTGGGAGTCCCTCTCCAAGCGCATCGGCGCCCCTGCCGCCCTCGGCAACGCCTACATGCGGGAGGAAAAGTAACGAAGGCGCGGGCGGCGGGCCGGAGGAGGGCGGCGGGAAGGAGGCGCCGGGGCATCGGGGAAAAATTCTCCCTCGTCGTGACGCTTTCCCTCGGCGCCTTCCTCCTCGTCGCCTTTTTCGCCAGCGCGCGCCTCCTCCGCGCCTACGCCCTCCGCACGGCCGACGCCCTCGCCTCGACCGTCCTGGACCAGACCGACAAGCGCCTCGAGCAGTTCTTCAAGGACATGGAATTCCTGGCGCTCGGGCTGGCGGGCAGCCGCCCGGTCCGGGAGGCCGATCCCGAGGCGATGCGCGACCTCTTCCTTTCCACCGTACGCGCCCGGCGCGCCTATCTCCGCGCGGTCTACCTCGGCACCGCGGACGGCCGGATGTTCGAGTGGGGCGAGGGGGCCGGCTTCGTCGACAACAAGCCCAGCTTCCACGCGGGCTACGACCCGCGGCTCCGTCCCTGGTACCAGGCCGCCGTCTCCGAGCGCGGATTCTCCATTTCCGCACCCTACCAATTCGCGAGCGTCGACGCGCTCGGCATATCCTGCGTCCTGCCCCTTGCCGCGTCCGGCGGCGGCGTGGCGGGCGTCCTGGGCCTCGACATCCTCCTCGACGACCTCGCCGGCATGCTGGACGAGCTCGAGATCCCGCTCGCCGGCAAGGCCCTGATCCTCGGCGCCGACGGAAGCGTCGTGGCGAGCCAGCTGCCCGGCGACCGCGGCGGCGCGCTCAGCCTGAAGCGCTTCGACCTCGCGGGAGGCGAAGGCATCCTCCGCGAGAGGGCCGGCTCCTTCAAGGCCATGGTCGCCGGCGGGGAAACGCACTTCGTCCACAAGCGGGCGCGGCGTCCCGACTGGATCATCGCCGTGGCCATGCCGCTCGATTCGATCATGGAGCCGGTCCGAGCCCTCCTCGCCCTCATCAACGCGCTCGACCTGGCCCTCCTCGCGGTCTTCATCACCGCCCTGGTCGGCATCACCAACCGCCTGATCGTGTCGCCGCTCCACCACATCGTCGCCGTAGTGGACAGGATCGAGGGCGGCGAGCGCGGGGCGCGGGTCGCCGTGCGGAGCCGGGACGAGTTCGGACTACTCGGCGAGGAGCTCAACAAGCTCGTCGCCGCGGCGGAGGAGCATTCCCGCTGCCTCGAGGAACAGGTCGCCCGGCGAACCGAGGAGATACTCCTCCTCCAGCGGGAGAACACCCAACTCAAGGTGATCGAGGAGCGCCAGCGGATCTATCGCGACCTCCACGATTCGATCGGGGCCAAGCTCACCAACGTCTTCTTCTGCGACGGCGTGGCGAGGGACCTGGCCAAGGGACTCCCGGGCGCGGGGACCCCGGGCGACGGAGAGCGGGTCAGGCAGCTCAAGGAGATGCTCGACGGGATCGAGGCCAACTGCCTCCTCGCCATCAGGGACCTGAAGGAGATCGTCCTGGGCCTCCGCGACGCGGACCGGCCGGGCGGGGATTTTCCCCGGTCCCTGGCGGCCGCCGTCCGCCGGCGCCTCAAGACCAAGGGAATCGGCTTCGACTGCCGCGTCGAAGGGAGGGAGGAATTTCGGAGCCTCGACACCGAAGTCCGCGACGAGCTCGAGAAGATCTTCGACGAGCTCGTGAGCAACGTGCTCAAGCACTCCGGCGCGAAACGCGTCCGCCTGCGGATGCGGGCGGCCGGGGGAAGGCTGTCCCTGCGCTTCGCCGACGACGGCGGGGGCTTCGAGCCCGGCGCGGCGGGAGCCGCGGTCTCCGGCCTCGCCAATATCCGCTATCGCGTCGAGCGCCTCGGCGGCAGCGCGAGCGTGGAATCGGCGCCCGGCCGGGGCAGCGTCCACACGATGGAGCTGCCGCTCGGGACGGGCGCGGCATGAGCGCGTCGGAACGCGGCGGCCCGGCCGTCGTGGCGATCGTCGAGGACGAACGGGAGGTGCGCGAGGGGCTGCGCTACCTCCTCGGCAAGGACGGCCGGATCCGGATCGCCGGCGCCTTCGCCGCCGCCGAGGAATTCCTCGAATGGCTGGAGACCAATCCGGAGCCGGAGCTTGTCCTCATGGACCTCAACCTCCCCGGCATGAGCGGCATCGAGGCCACCCGCCTCCTCCGGAGCCGCCGAACGGACATCATGGTGCTCATCCTCACCATCTTCGAGGAGGGAGAGAAGATCCTATCCTCGATCAGGGCCGGGGCGAAGGGCTACATCCTCAAGAACACGAAGCCCGAGGCCCTTGCCGGGCAGATCCTCTCCGCCAGGGAGGCGGGCTCCCCGATCAGCCCCACCGTCGCCCGCCTTATCCTCGAGGAGCTGCAGCGGGGCGTCCCGGCGGACGAAAGCCGGAGCTACGACCTCACGCCCCGCGAACGCGAGGTGCTCAGGGACATCGTGGACGGCTTCACCTGCCGCGAACTCGCGGAACGGCACCACATCGCGGACTCGACGGCCAAGAAGCACCTCCTCCACATCTACCAGAAGCTCAACGTCTCCTCGCGGGCCGAAATCGTCCGGAAGGCGATCGAGGAAGGGCTCTGCTAGCCCGCGCCGAAGATACTCCCTTTGGTGTATATCGCTTCCCCGCGAAGGCTCCTACACTGGCCGAGGCCCGCCCCGGCTTCGGCGCCGGAGGCGGGCGACAGCCCGTACCAAAGGAGACGAACATGGCAACGGAAACGACTCGCAGGAAGGGGATCATGGACTGGTATTTCAGGTCCAACCTCCTCGCCAGGATCCTCATCGGCCTGGCCCTGGGCGCCCTGGCCGGCATCGTCCTCGGCTTCTTCCCCGAAGCCATCAAGCCCTACGTCGACAACGTCAAGTTCTTCGGCGACCTCTTCATCCGCCTTCTCAAGATGATCGTCGTGCCGGTCATCCTCTTTTCCCTCATCGCCGGAGCGGCCAGCATAGCCCCCTCGCGCCTCGGCAGGGTCGGCGTCAAGATCATGGCCTACTATCTCCTGACTTCGGCGCTCGCGGTCGTGATAGGCCTCGTCTTCGCCAACATCCTCAAGCCGGGACTCGGCATGAACATCGTCGGCGACGCCGCGGTGAAGGGCCAGGCCGCGGCCGCGCCCACCCTGGCGCAGATCTTCCTCAACATCATCCCGACGAATCCGATGGACTCCCTGGCCAAGGGCGACGTCCTTCCCGTCATCTTCTTCGCCTGCGTCTTCGGCATCGCGATCTCCTTCGTGAAGGACTCCAAGACCCCCGCGCTCGCGCAGGGCGCCTCCACGCTCTTCGAGGTCTGCAACGCGGCCGCCGAGACGATGTACAAGATAGTCTCCGGCATCATGCAGTACGCGCCGATCGGCGTCTTCGTCCTCATCTCCATCGTCTTCGCCCAGCAGGGCGCCAAGGCCATCGGTCCCCTCCTCGTGGTGACGCTCACCGTCTACCTCGGCCTCCTCGTCCACCTGGTCGGCTCCTACGGCGGCCTGCTCGCCGTCTTCGGCCTCGGCGTCGGGACCTTCTTCAAGCGGGCGAACGAGGCGATGATCACCGCCTTCGTCACCCGCTCCTCCAACGGCACCCTGCCCGTCACGATGCGCGTTTCCGAGGAGAACCTCGGCATCCCGCGCACGATCAGCTCCTTCACCCTGCCCCTCGGCGCGACGATCAACATGGACGGCACGGCGATCTACCTCGGCGTCTGCGCGATGTTCATCGGCTACGCGACGGGCAATCCCCTCACTTTCAACCAGCAGGTGACGGTCGTCATCACCGCGACCCTGGCGAGCATCGGCACCGCGGGCGTGCCCGGCGCCGGCGCGATCATGCTCCTCATGGTCCTGGACTCGATCGGCGTGAAGGTCACCGAGGGTTCGGCCGTCGCGGCCGCCTACGCGATGATCCTCGGCATCGACGCCCTCCTCGACATGGGCCGCACCTGCCTCAACGTCTCCGGCGACATGATCGGCACCGCGATCGTGGCCAAGACGGAGAAGGAACTCGACCTGGCCAAGTGGGGCAAAGCCCGCGCCTGAGCGCGGTCCCGCGAAGGCCCGCCCCGCAAAAAAGGCCGCCCCCGGGATACCCGGGGGCGGCCTTTTTCGGATCGGGCGCCGGGCGCCCTAGACGAAGTACTTGACGAGGAAGAAGGCCGAGACCACGTAGGTGGCGATCGGAACCTCCTTGGCGCGTCCGGTGAGGAGCTTGAGGACGACGTAGGAGATGAGGCCGAAGGCGAGTCCCTCCGCGATCGAGTAGGAGAGCGGCATGATGATGAGGCAGAGGAAGCCGGGAATGGACTCCGTGTAGTCGGAGAGATCCATCTCGAGGACCGACGCCATCATGAAGAGGCCGACGAGAATGAGGGCCGGTGCGGTGGCGGCGCCGGGCACGAGGAGGAAGAGGGGGGAAAGGAAAAGTGCCACGCCGAAGAGAATCGCGACGGTGAGCGCGGTGAGGCCGGTGCGGCCGCCCTCCTCGACGCCGGCGGCGGACTCGACGTAGGTCGTCGCGGCGCTGGTTCCGAAGATGGCGCCGGAAATCGTGCCGCAGGCGTCGGCGATGAAGCCCTGCTTCATGCGGGGGATCGTGCCGTCGGGCTTGACCATGTTCGCGCGCATCGAGACGCCGACGAAGGTGCCGACGGTGTCGAACACGTCGACGAAGAAGAAGGAGAGGAGGACGATGAGGAAGTCGATGCTCCAGATCGCGCTGAAGTCGAACTTGAAGAAGATGTCGGAGATCGAGGCGGGCATGGAGAGGGGCGCCCAGCCTTCCCAGCCGCCGAAGGGCTTGGTGATCCCCATCGGGATGCCGACGAGGGTGGTGGCGAAGATGCCGATGAGGAGGGCTCCCTTGACCTTGAGGGCCAGGAGCACGCCGGTCACGACGATGCCGATGATCGCGAGCAGGGCCGGGCCCTCGGTGATCTTGCCGAGGCCGACGAGGGTCGCGTCGTTGTTGACGATGATGCCCGCGTTCTGGAAGCCGATGAAGGCGATGAAAAGGCCGATACCCGCCGAGATGGCCTTCTTGAGGTTCTCGGGGATGGCCTTGACGATGGCCTCGCGCACGTTGAAGGCCGAAAGGACGAGGAAGAGGAGGCCTTCGACGAGGATGGCGGTGAGCGCGAAGGAGAAGGGTTTCTTCATCGCGAGGCAGACGCCGAAGGTGAAGAAGGCGTTCATGCCCATGCCGGGCGCGATCGCGAAGGGGAGGTTCGCGAGAAGCGCCATCACGAGGGTGGCCACGAGCGAGGCGAGGGCGGTGGCCGTGAACAAAGCCTCCCTTGGCATGCCCGGGACGTTGGACAGGATGGCCGGGTTAACCGCGAGGATATAGGCCATCGTCATAAAGGTAGTGAGACCGGCGATAAGCTCGATCTTGATCGAGGTGCCGTTCTCCTTCAGCTTGAAGAACTTCTCCATACAGGTTGCCTCCTTAGGAGATGCGGATCATGCCCAGTGTAGGGCCACATTCGCGGATACGCAAGTGAATATCGTATACCGTATTCAGTTTTCGACTTGCGTCCCCGGCCGAGCGGGTTTAGAGTTAGTCCATGCTCGACAAGGATCTCATCGACGCCGCACGCGGCGCCCTGCCCTGCGACCTCAACCTGGCGAATTGTTCCCTCGTGGACCTCCTCCGCGGGGAGATCCGGCGGGACGTCACCGTCTCCGTCCGCAAGGGCCGCGTCGTCGGCGTGGACGACGGCCTGCGCGCCGAGCGGACGATCGACCTCAAGGGCCTCTACCTGGCGCCCGGCCTCGTGGACGCGCACGTGCACATCGAGTCCTCGATGCTGCCGCCGCCCGAGTACGCCCGCATCGTCTCTCCCCGGGGCACGACCTCCGTGGTCGCCGATCCCCACGAGATCGCCAACGTGCTCGGCTACGACGGCATGCGCTTCATGCTCGCCGCGAGCGAGGGCCTCCCGATCGACGTGTACTTCATGATCCCCTCCTGCGTGCCGGCGACGGGCTTCGACACGGCGGGCGCCGCCCTCTTCGCCTCCGACATGTATCCCTTCCTCCGCGAGCCGCGCGTCCTCGGGCTCGGCGAGGTGATGAACTACCCCGGCGTCCTCTCCAAGGACCAGGGGCTCCTGGACAAGATCGCCCTCTTCCGCGGCGAGGGGCGCCCGATCGACGGCCACGCGCCCGGGCTCTCCGGCCGCGACCTCTCCGCCTACGTGGCCGCGGGCATCGGCTCCGACCACGAATGCACGAGCCCCGAGGAGGCCCTGGAGAAGCTCGCGAAGGGCATGTACATCATGCTCCGCGAGGGCTCCACGGCGAAGGACCTGCGCCGCCTCCTGCCGGCGGTCAATCCGCGGACGGCCCACGCCTTCATGATCTGCTCCGACGACCGGCACCCGAACGACCTCGTCGAGGAGGGGCACATGGACCACGCCCTCCGCATCCTCCTCGAGGGCGGCGTCTCCCCCATCGACGCCTTCCGGATAGCGTCGGCCAACGCGGCCCGCTGGTTCGGCATCAAGGGCATGGGAGCCATCGCGCCCGGCTATCGCGCCGACTTCGTCGCCTTCGAGTCCCTGGAGCGCTTCGAGGCCAAGCTCGTCTTCAAGGACGGCGCCCTCGTCGCCGAGGAGGGGCGCCTCCTCAAGGAGCCGCCCGCCGCGCGGCCGCCCCTGCGCGACTCGGTCAACATCAAGTGGCTCACCGGGGAGGACTTCCGCATCCCCGCGCCCGCGGCCCCGGGCGGCCGGCGCATGCGCGTCATCGAGGCGCGGCCCGAGTCCATAGTCACCGGCGAGCTCCTCGTCCTCCCGAAGGTGGAGGACGGCCTCTGCGTCTCCGACCCCGAACGCGATCTCGTGAAGCTTTTCGTCATCGAGCGGCACACGGGCTCCGGCAACATCGGCAAGGGCTTCATCACCGGGCTCGGCCTCAAGCGCGGCGCCCTCGGTTGCACGGTGAGCCACGACTCCCACAACATGATCATCGCCGGCGTCGACGACCGCTCGATCTTCAAGGCCGCGCGCCACCTCAACAAGCTGAAGGGCGGCCTCGTCTTCGCCGTGGGCGACGAGGTGATCCTGGACCTGCCCCTCCCCATCGCGGGGCTCATGAGCGACCGGGACGGCGGCTTCGTCGTGGAGCGGCTCAAGGCCTTCGACGCGCTCTTCGCCCGCGAGGGGCTTGCCAACGCCTCGCCGATCATGACCCTCTCCTTCATGGCCCTGCCCGTCATCCCCAAGCTCAAGATCACGGACCGCGGCCTCGTCGACGTGGACCGCTTCACGCCCGTGGAGCTCTTCGCCGAATGAAGCGCCGGTCCGGGCCCGGACTCCCCGCGCGCCGGCCTTCGGCGCGCCGGGCCGCGCCGGCCCGCGTCGGGCCGCGCCGGGCGACGGGGCGGCGACAGCCGTTTTTGG
>JAEUJG010000621.1 GCA_016794765.1 Spirochaetaceae bacterium
GGCGTGGGCGACGGCCAAGGCGGGCGCCGTCGCGAGGAGCGCGAGCGACAAGGGCGAGGTGAAGGAGCGCGGGGAGTCGAAGGCGGAGATGCGAGAGAGCCGCCGCGAGCGGAGCTGGAGGAGGGCGAGGGGCGCGAGGAGGACGAGCGCGGCGAGGCCGGCCGCGGCGGCCAAGACGCGATACGCGGGGGCGTCCATGCCTTCGCCTAGCGCTTCTTGCGGAAAATCCGGTAGTTGATCTCGGGGAAGAGGTTGTTCCGCTTCTCCAGCCGCGTGACCCACTCGGTATGGACGGTGTTGGAGCAGAGCATCTCGTAGATGCGGTTGAAGTCGGCTATCGCGTCCTCGACCTGCTTGCGGGCGAAGGAGCTCGACTTGCCCGCGCGCATGAGGAGGGCCCAGTCCGAGCCCATCGCCAGGAGGACCTCCCGCGCGGCCTGGTTCAAGATGCGCTCGCGGAGGCCCGTTTCGTCGGGGAAGCGCTCGGCGAGCTCGACCATGCGGTCGATCGCCTTGAAGACGTGGCGGTAGATCCAGTCGTTGGCGCCGTCCAGCCAGACCTCCGCGTAGCCGCCCGAGCCCCAGGAGGAGAACTCGGGCGTGGAGACCTGGTTTTCGGGGAAGAGCCTGAGGTACTCGCCGAGGGTGACGAGCTTGAGCTCGGACGCGGATCCGGCGGCCGCCTGCCGGAAGAGGGACTCGATCCAGAGCGGACCCTCGAACCAGCAGTGGCCGAAGAGCTCGGCGTCGTAGGGGCAGACCATGAGGGCGGGCCGGTCGAGGAGGGCGGAGGCTTCCTTGGAGGAGGAGAGGCGGTCGGCCAGGAAGGCCGCGGCGTGCTCCCCGGCCTTGGCGGCGGCGAGTTCGGGGTCGTAGGGCCGCTTCTGGTCCGTGTGGCCGGTGACCGCCCAGTACTTGAAGCCGGTGTAGATGCGCGTCGGGCCGTCCCCGACATAGGGGCCGACGTAATCGAGGGGCAGGTCGAAGCCGATGTCGCGGTAGAAGTCGCGATAGGCGGCATCGGCGGGATAGCCCGAGCTTTCGGCCCAGACGGCCTCGGTCGCGGCCGCGTCGCGGATGAACATCGTGAGGCCGGCGGGAGTCTGGACGGGCGCGAAGGAGCCGGCGCGGGGGGTCGGATCGCCGAGGAGGGCGCCCCGCGTCGTGACGATGCCGTACTGGATGTTGTAGGCGCGCAGGACCTCGTCGAGCCCCGGATACCAGCCGAGGTTGGGGAACCAGAAGCCGGCGGGATGTTTGCCGAAGGCGCGGCGGTGGGCGACGAGGGCGGTTTCGATCTGGGCGGAAACCGCCTCGACGCTTTCGCGGAAGATCGGGAGGAAGCCGTGGGTCGCCGCCGAGGTGATGATCTCGAGGCGGCCCTTCTTGTAGAAATAGTCGAAGGCGCCGAGGATGTCGCGCCCGTAGTATTCCTCGAAATCCTCGCGGTCCTGGCGATAGAGCTCGGCGTACATCCGCGCGAGGGGCCCGAACACCGGATCCGCGCCGACGCGGCCGACTTCCTTCGCCGCGAGCTCCGCCTGGGAATCGAGGTAGGCGAGAAAGCGCTCGCCGAGGAGCGAATCGGCGAGCATCGCGCAGAGGGTCGGCGACAGGCTCAGGGTGAGCTTCCAGGGCACTCCGTCGGCCTCGAGGCGGCGGAAGACGCGCAGGAGAGGCAGGTAGGTCTCGGCGCAGGCCTCGAAGAGCCAGCGCTCCTCGAGGAAGCGCGGGTACTCGGGCTGGCGGACGAAGGGGAGGTGGGCGTTGAGGACGAGGGCGAGATAGCCTTTGTGCATGGGCGCTCCTATTCCTCGTCCGGCCCGGAAAGGATGCGCCGGGGGTTGGACTCCGCTTGCGGCTCGATGTCGAGCGCGTGGAGGCCCGAGAGCGAAAGGAGGGCCAGGGTCTTCCGGTCGCGGACGGCCCCCTCGTCGAGGGCGAGGCGCGGCACGGCGACGGCGGTCGAACGCGCCAGCACGCGGGAGCGGCCTTCGCCGCGGACGCGGAGCTCGATGCGGTAGCTGGCCTTGGACCGCGGTAGGTTGATGTACCACTGGTTGTCGTCGTCGGCGACGGGAATGTCGAAATGGTCGGGCTTGAGGCCGTCCTCTTCGGCGAGTTCGGTGACGCGGAGGAAGAGCCCCGAGGCGCCCTCGGAGGCGCGCAGGGCGGAACGCTCGGCTTCGCCCAAGTCCCAATAGGCGAAGGCCCAGGAGGGATCGCGGGCGATGGCGCGGATCATCGTCTCGTTGTAACTGCGCTCCAGGCAGGGCGCGGCGTCGAGGCAGGCGTCGAAGTCGTCGAGCTCCGGACCGGAAAATTTCTTTTCCTCGATGTGGAAGGGAGCGTCGCTCGAGGAGCGCCGCTCGCGCGAATCCTCCTCGAGGGCGCCGAGAATCTCCTCGGTCACGAAAACGCGCTCGAGGCCGGGCGGCAAATCGAGGCCCATCTTGTCGGCGAGGGCGAAGAGAGCCTCGTCCGACAAGGATTCGAACTTCTCGGAAATCACAGGGCTATTCTGGAAAGGCCGCGGTGGCTTGTCAAGGCGGGCGGCGGGGCAGACACCCGGATCGCGCGCCTTGCGCTTCAGCCTACTGGCTGGGCGAATCCCCGGAAGGAGCGCCGCCGGAAGACGCGCCGCCGGAACCCGACTTGCGCCGGCGCCGCCTGCGCTTGGCGGAGGAGGACTCGCCCATTCCCGGGGCGGGCTCAAGGCCCTTCCCCTCGCGCCGCGGCGAGGAGGAAGCCTGCTTCGATGCGGGCTTCTCACCGGACTTGCGCGGGCTCTTGGCCGACGCCCCGCCCTTTTCCGCGCCCTCGGCGCCGGAGTCGCCCCCCGCGGCCCGGGCTTGGCTCGGCTTCCGGCGGCGCTTCCTCTTGCGGGTCGCCTCGCCCGGCGCCGAGTCGGAGGGAAGGTCGTCCCTTCTCGCGCCTTCGGATTCGGCGGCGGCCTGCTTCTTTTCAACTCCGCGCAGGTGGCGCCCTTCCTCGCCCCGGCGTTCACCGGGCCGGTGCTCGCCGCCGTGCCGCTCGCCGCGGCTGCGTTCGGCTCCGGAACTGCGTCGGGGCTTCTGGAGGGGGGAAACGCCGAGCTTCTTGAAGACGACGAGGACGGCCGCCTCGAGCTCGACGCGCGGCGGATTCAAGGGGGCAAGAAGGAGCCGGGCCTGGACCACGGCCTCCTGGTAGGCTTCCGGCGTATCGGCGACGAGGCCGTCGGCCGATTCAAGGAAGGCCTTGAGGAAGTGCGAGAGGAGGAGGGAGAGCCGCTTTTCCCTGCTCGGATCGGCGGCGTAGGCGTCGAGCTCCGCGAGATCGCGGAAAAGCGCGCGCCGGAGGGCGCCGTCGCGGGCGAGCCGCGCGGCGGCGGCGGGGAGCATGTGTCGGAGAAGATCGAAGTCGGAAAGCCCGCGGACGATGGTCTCCGCCTTGGCGGAACCGAGGATCTTGAGGAACTCCTCGGTGAGCCTGGAGCTGCTGGCGTCCGCGAGGAGATCGGAGTCGCGCTTGATCGCCAGTTTGGTCATGAAGGGAATGCGGAAACTCGAGGTGGAGGCGTACTTGACGCATCGGATCATGCGGACCGGATCTTCCTTGAAGATCGTGGCCAGGGGGATGACGGGCGTGATGCGCTTGGCGGCCATGTCCTTGAAGCCGCCGACATAGTCGATGAGGACTGCCTCCAGGGGATCATAGTAGAGGGCGTTCAGCGTGAAGTCGCGACGGAGGGCGTCCTCGTCCATCGTGCCGTACTCGTTGCCGACGGTGCCCTTGGCGATCGAGCGGAAGGTGGAAACCTCGAAGATCTTGGGTCCCGCGTAGACGTGGACGAGCCTGAAGCGCCGGCCGATCACCCGCGCGTTGCGGAAGATGCGCCTGATGCGCGGCGGTTCCGCGTCGGTGACGATGTCGAAGTCCTTGGGGCGCCGGTCGAGGAGGAGGTCGCGAACCGCGCCGCCGACGACGTAGGCCTCGTGGCCGTTCTCGCGAAGCCGCTCGATGATGCGGAGGGCGTCCGGATCGATGCGGCTCTTGTCGATGCGGTGTTCCGCCTCGGTGTACACGATTGCCTTGGCAACGGGCTTGCCGTCCTCGGATCTTCTATAGCGGATGAGCAACGCGGAACCTCGTCGTTACGAAGCGATATTATCCGATTGATTATAGTACGGGATGGGAGGCGCGGGTCAAGCGAGTAGTGTTACGAACCTTAAGAACTCCCCAACCAGACCCTAGTCGAAGGCGAACCTGGGCAGATGCTCCGGTCCCATCTTGAGCGGCGTCACGAAGGCCTTCCTCCATATTTTTTCAAGCGTCGCCGGCAGCTTGATCCGCGATAAGAAG
>JAEUJG010000002.1 GCA_016794765.1 Spirochaetaceae bacterium
GAAAGCGATGCCCTCGAAGCGATTCCGGAAAGGGGCCTTGGCGCCCTGGGCCTTCCTCGCGCTGCCCCTCGCGATGTACATGATCTGGGTCGTCGTGCCCATTTTCGAGAGCTTCGCCTTCGCCTTCACGAAACGCGATTCCATCGTCTACGGCGCGGCCTGGAACGGCTTGGCCAATTTCCGGCGCCTGCTCGGCGACGGGCAATTCTGGCTGGCGATCAAGAACAACCTGCTCTGGCTCGTCTTCTTCGTCGGAGTGCCCGTGCCACTGGGCCTCCTCGTCGCCATGCTCTTCAACGGCGGGCGCCGCGGCAGCCGGCTCTACAAGACGCTTTTCTACCTGCCGATGACCCTCTCCTTCACGATCATCGGCACCATCTGGATGTGGATCTACAATCCGGACTTCGGGGCCCTCAACACCTTCCTGCGCTCCGTCGGGCTCGACGGGCTCGCGGTGCAGTGGCTCGGCGACAAGCGCTACATGACCGGCGCCCTCATCGCGGTGGGCGTCTGGCGCCAGGTCCCCTACGTGATGATCCTCTACCTCGCGGGCCTCCAGGGCGTGCCGCCAGAGCTCGTCGAGGCCTCGCTGATCGACGGCGCGAGCTGGTGGCAGCGCTTCCGCAACGTGATCCTGCCCCTCCTCCTCCCCGCGACCATCGTCGCGGTGACGATCTCCGTCATCGATTCGCTGCGCTCCTTCGACATCGTCTACGTGATGACGAACACGAAGGCGCGCGCCGCCGAGGTGCTCGCCAGCTACATGTACTCGAGCGCCTTCCAGTACGCGGACTTCGGCTACGGCTCGGCCATCGCCGTCGTCCAGTTTCTCATAACGCTCGCCTTCATCATGGTCTACGTCGGCGACGTGCTCAAGAAGGAATCCGAGCGCTAGGCTCGCGAGGAGGCAACCGAATGAAAACCGCCGGCAGCCCCGCCGCCAGGACCCTGAAGGGCATCGCCTTCTACGCGACCGCGACCTTCCTCGTCGTCGTCTGGCTCCTCCCTCTCGCGATAGGCGCCTTCACCTCGCTCAAGTCGATGGACGAGCTCATGTCCGATCCCGTGATGTGGCGCCCGCCCAAGGTCATCCACCTCGAAAACTTCGCCGAGGCCTGGGAGCGGGCCGGCATGGGCCGCTACATCGTGAACACCTTCGTCGTCACGATCCCTTCCGTGCTCGGCGCCCTGGCCGTGTCGAGCCTTTCCGCCTTCGCCCTCGCGTTCTACCGCTTCCGGCTCAACAAGGCCGTGCTCGTCCTTTTCGTC
Source organism: Spirochaetaceae bacterium (assembly GCA_016794765.1). GTDB lineage: Bacteria > Spirochaetota > Spirochaetia > Treponematales > Rectinemataceae > JAEUJG01. The sequence goes on from JAEUJG010000002.1 coordinate 1,270, forward strand.
GCGGGCATGCTCATCCCCTTCCAGATGCTGATGATCCCCGTCTTCCGGATGTCGAACTCGATCGGCATCGACGACAGCTTCGGCGGGCTCATCCTCTTCCACGTCGCCTTCCAGCTCGGTTTCTGCACCTTCTTCCTCCGCAACTTCATGAAGCAGATCCCCTATTCGCAGATCGAGGCGCCGCGCATCGACGGGGCGGGGGACTTCACGATCTACTCGCGGATCATCCTTCCGCTCGCCCTGCCGAGCATCGCCGCCCTCGCGGTCCTGGAGTTCACCTGGATCTGGAACGACCTCCTCTGGTCCCTCGTCCTCCTCCGCTCCGACGCCATCAAGACGGTCACCCTCGGCCTCGCGAACATGCAGGGAGAGTTCATCTCCACCTACAACCTGACCGCGGCGGGCTCCATCCTGGCGGCGATCGCTCCCCTGGCGGTCTTCCTGGCCTTCCAGCGCTACTTCATCGAGGGCCTCACGATGGGCGCCGACAAGGGCTGAAGGCCGCGCGGCGGTAACGGTGTCGCACGACGGCTTGATCGCGCTCGCCGCCGCCGCCCCAGCGGCCTGCCTGGCCGCCTGCCTGGCGGTCGGCGCGGTCCTGGCCGGCCGGCTGTTGCGGCCCCGCGTCTTTTCCCTCGCGGAGACCTTCGCCATCGAGCGCGACAAGGGCTATTTCGCCCATGCCGGCTTCGAGGACCTGGCGCGGCGCGAAGTGACCGTCGCCTCGCCCTTCGGCTACACCCTCGCGGGAACCTATCTCCCGCTCCACGGCTCCGGGAAGACCGTCATCCTCCTCCACGGCTACACCTACACCCGCCACGGTTCCGCGAAGTACCTGAAACCCTTCCGGGAGGCCGGGTACAACGCCCTCCTCGTCGACCTCCGGGGCCACGGCGCGAGCGGCGGACGGACGGTCACCTTCGGCCATTTCGAAGCGCGCGACCTGGCCGCGTGGATGGCGTGGGTCCAGGCGGAGAACGGCCCCGGCGCGCCGGTCGGTCTCCACGGCGAGTCCTTGGGCGCGGCCGTCGCCCTCCAGTACGCCGCCCTCGAGCCGCGCATTTCCTTTGTCGTGGCCGATTGCGCCTTCTCCGATCTCGGGCGGCTCCTGGCCTTCCGTCTCCGCGCCGACTTCCGCCTCCCTCCCTTCCCCTTCCTGTACATCGCCGAGGCCGCGGCGCGGCTCTTGGGCGGCGGGATGCGCGTCTCCCGGATCGTTCCGCTCGAATCCGCCGCCGCGATCGGCGCTCCCGTCTTGTTCATCCACGGCGAAGCCGACGAATTTACGCCGGCCTCGATGAGCCTCGAAATGTTCGCGGCCAGGGCCGGGAAGCCCGGCGGGATCCATCTCGCGCCGGGCGCCGGGCACGCGCGGTCCTTCGCCGTCGATCCTGAAGCCTACGACCGGTTGGTCGCCGGCTTCCTCGGCGACTACGTTCCCTGACAAGGAGTCTCCATGGGTATGGCGACCCGCTCGGCGCTTGCGAAAAAGACGAGCGCCGCGGTAAGATTGGCGGTCGCCGGCCTTGAGGCGGGGTCGGCGTCGGCCAGGGAGGACGTGCATGACGGTGAAGGCAACCAAGGGGCACGGAGCCCCGATCCCGCGAAGGCGCGAGGACGACCGCCTCTACGACAAGCTCTCGCTCATCATCGATTCCCTCGACGACCTCTACAGGCTCGACAAGCGGGACTTCCTCAAGAAGGTCTTCGAGGGGGCCTTCGAGCTCATACCCGAGGCCGAAAAGGGCTCATTTTTCGAGTTCGACGGCGAGCTCTACCGGCCCGTCTTCGCCCGCGGCTACGACTTCGCGGTCCTCTCGCGGCTTTCCTTCAGCCCCTCGGAAGCCTTCATCGACTTCGAGGTCGACGTCAGCGACGGGATCCGCGCCTGCGAAACCCTCATCGAGGGCCGCGACTCGGAGCGCTTCGATCCCGAGACCATCGCCACCTTCCGCGAACTCGGCACCTATGAGGGCTTCGTGTCGCTCTACGCGCCGATCCGCGTGGACGGGCGCGTGGCCGGGCTCATCAGCCTGGAGCGTTTCGCGCGTTCGGGCTTTCCCCGCCTCTCCCGGAAGGTCCTCGAGTACTACGCGAGGCTCATCTCGGAATTCTATTCCCAGAAGCTTTTCCAGGACAAGGAGACGAGCCTCTATCGCGACGTCGTCTCCTCCCTCGTTTCGGCGATCGAGGTGATGGACAGCTATACCCAGGGCCACGCCAGGCGGGTGGCCGGGTACTCCCGGCTCATCGGCGCCAAGCTCGGCCTGTCGGGAAGGGAGTTGGAGGACATCGAGACCGCGGCCCTGCTCCACGACGTGGGAAAGCTCGGCGTGCCCACGGAGATACTCAAGAAGCCCTCGCGCCTCGAGCCCGGAGAGTACGAGCAGGTAAAGCGCCATCCCGCGAACGCCGCCAAGATCCTCGGCGAGATCAGGGGCTTCGAACGCATCGTCGAGTACGCCTATCGCCACCACGAGCGCTACGACGGCCTCGGCTATCCGGACGGGCTCCGGGGCGACGTCATTCCCCTCGGCGCGCAGGTGATCCAGGTGGCCGACGCCATCGACGCGATGACGAGCGAACGCTCCTACCGCCCCGCGATGAGTATTGAAAGCGCCTTGGAGGCCGTCGCGCTGGGCTCGGGCAGCCAGTTCCATCCCCTTGCGGCGCGCGCCGCGCTCGCGGCCCTCGCCTCCTAGCGGCGGTTCCCGCGGGCGTCGCCGCCGGCGCGGGCGGATCCGGGTGCGCCCGGCGCGTCGGCTCCGGCCGGCGCGACGTCGAAGGAGACGACGATGGGATCGCCCAACGCGGGCGGCTGGAACTCGATCCCGCGCTCCATGAGTTCGCACCCGGAATAGCGCCGGCCCGCGAAGGCCGCAATCTCGCGGGAGCTCGCGAGGTAGTCGCGCCGCGGATCGAGGCCGCGGAGCCGGAGCCGAACCGGCCCGGCGTTGGGGCGGTTCACGCTCCTGGCCCAGAACACCGCCGCGCGGCCGCCCCCCGGCGCCACCATGGCCCAGGCGGCGTCTCCGCCGCCGGCGGACGCGTCCAGCCGCACGAGCTCGCCGAGCTGCAGGAGCTCCTTGCGGCGCTTGTACCATGCGATCGAATCCGAGACCTCGTCGCGTTCGGCGGCGGAGAGCGCCGCCGGATCGAGCTCGAGGCCGAAGACGCCGCCCATCGCGACGAGGCAGCGGGCGCGGAGCCCGGTCGTCCGGCCGGTCTGGTGGTTGGGCGAGGCCGAGACGTGGGCGCCGAAGGCCAGCGGCGGCAGGAAGAGGCTCGTCGCGCGCTGGATGCCGAGGCGCCAGCAGGGATCCGTGTTGTCGCTCGCCCAGAACTGCGGGAAGAAGGGCAACATGCCGAAGTCCGCGCGGCCCCCGCCCCCGGCGCAACCCTCGAAGAGCACGTCGGGGAAATCAGACGTTATGCGACCGAGTATGCCGTAGAGGGCCAGGAGCCAGCGGTGCCGGAGCTCCCCGTCGGGGCGGCCGGAGGCCGAGCCCGCCCGGGAGAAGGGCCGGTTCATGTCCCATTTCACGTAGTCGGGCCGGCAGGAGGCCAGGACCGCCCTGACGCGGGACTCGACGGCCGCGGCGACCTCGGGGCGCGAGAGGTCGAGGACGAGTTGGTTGCGGCCCTCCGCGGGGGGCCTGTCCTCCAGGGCCAGCGCCCAGTCCGGGTGGGCGCGGTAGAGCCCGCTGTCCGGGGACAGCGCCTCGGGCTCGAGCCAGAGGCCGAAGCCGAGGCCGAGCGCTCGGACCTTTTCCGCCAGGCCGGCGAGTCCGCCCGGAAGCTTGGCGGGATTCGGTTCCCAGTCGCCGAGGCTCGAGCGGTCGTCGTCGCGCTTGCCGAACCAGCCGTCGTCGAGCACGAAGAGCTCGGCGCCGAGTCCGGCCGCGCCGCGCGCTATTTCGAGGAGCCGCGACTCGTCGTAGTCGAAATAGGCGGCCTCCCAACTGTTGAGGAGGACGGGCCGCTCGCGCCGGCGCCAGGCCGCCGGCATGAGGCGGCGGGCGGCGGCGTGGAAGCGCGCCGAAAGGACGCCGAGGCCCTCGTCGGAGCGGCAGAGGAGGGCCGCCGGCGTCGCGAAGGAAGCCCCGGGGTCGAGGGTCCAGGAGAACAGCTCGGGATGGAGCCCGCCTTGGACGCGATAGCCGCCCTCGTCGGAGCGCTCGACGCCGAGGGACCAGTCGCCGGAGTAGAGTAGGGCGAAGCCCCAGGCCCGGCCGCCCTCCTCGTCGGCGCCGGGTTCCGCGAGGATGAGGGCCGGGCTGGAGGCGTGGCCCGACACGCCCCGCCTCGAGCCGAGCTCGATCCGGCCGCAGCCCAGGGGCCGGCGCTCCAGGCTCCGCTCTCGCGCCCAGCCGCCGTCGGTCGCGAGGAGCTCGAGGGGAGTTTCCCGCGGCGGAAGGTCGAGGCTGAAGCTGAAGGCCCGCCGGAGGGCGACGGGCGCGGCGCCGCGGTTCAGGAAGCGGGTCGCGCGGAGGATGGCTCCCGCCGAGGGCAGGGTCGAATAGCAGAGAAAGACGGCGAGGCCCGTGACCGGATCCTCGAGTTCGAGCTCGAGGGTCTCGACCCCTTCGCGCCCGAGCTCCTCCGGGCCGCCCGCCGGCAGCGGCAGGCCGCCGAGGTCGGGGAATCCCGGATGGACGCGATAGGCGCGATAGACGAGGTCGAGGACGGGGCGCCCGGGGCCTCCCGTTCCGCGGGGCGGGACATCGGCCGCGAAGGCCGGGGAGCGGAAGTCGCCGCCCCGGCCCCAGGGGTATTCCTGCGGAAGGCGCTGCAGGCTGTAGCTCTTGTCCGCGGCGTCCTCGGCGGCGCCGAAGCCCTGGGGCGGCGCCTCCAGGGCGTCCAGGGCCCCGGGGCTCGGCTCGAAGAAGCCGCCCCAGTGGTAGTGGGCGAGGTACTTGCCGCGGAACAGCGCGACGACGTAGGCGCCGCCGCCGGGCGGGGCGACGAGCCAGACGCGGGGACGGCCGTCGGGACCGGGGATGACGTCGATCACGCCGAGCCCCCACGGACGCGGGAATCCGCGGCGGCGGCCGGTCCGGCGGAGTCGCGCACCGCGAGCTCGGGCTCGATCCGCGCGGAACGCCGCCCCGCGGAGCTTCCGGACAGGGCGGCGAGGAGGAGGCGCGCCGACTCGGCCCCGATGTCGCGCATCTTGAGGTCGACGGAGGTCAGCTGGACCCGGCCGGAGACCGCGAGGATCGTGTTGTCGTGGCCGACGACGGAGAGGTCTTCGGGAATGCGGAGGCCCGCGCGGGTCGCGGCGTTGACCGCGCCGCGGGCCATGAGGTCGTTGCAGGCGAAGATGGCGGAGGGCAGGCGGCCCTCGCGGATCGCCGCGCCCACGGCAGCGTCGGCGAGGGGAATGGCGTCCTCGCTGTTGCCGTCCGCGACGCGGAGGACGAGGTCGGGCCGGACCTCGCGGGAGCGCTCGGCGCGCCACTCGGCCCAGGCCGCCTCCTTGATGTCGAAGGAGAAGCCCTTCTCGCCGCGGAGAAAGGCGACGTCTCGGTGCCCGAGCCCCTCGAGGTACTCCATGACCCGCCGCATGCCGAGCCGCTGGTCGACGAAGACCTGGCCGATTCCCGAGGCCGAGATGGCCGGATTGGAGTGGACGAGGACGAAGGGCCGCTTGGCTGACTCCTTGGCGAAAAAGCCGTCGGAGAAGTTCTCGTCGGAGGCGTCGATGACGATGATGCCGTCCGCCCGGCGCGAGGCGAATTCGCGGATATACCGGCGCTCGAGGTCGGCGGAGTCGTCCGTGGCGGCGAGGAGCATCATGAAGCCGGCTTCGCGGAGGCGCCGCTGGATGATCTCCGTGATTTCCATGTAATATGAGTTGCTGATGCTGATGATGAGCACGCCGATCGTCTTCGACTGCTTCGTCATGAGACCGCGGGCAAGGGAATTCGGAACGTACTCGTGCCGGCCGACGACGGCGAGCACCCTTTCCCGCGTTTCCGGCTTGACCAGGTTGGGATTGTTGAGCACTCTGGAGACGGTGGCCGTAGACACCCCCGCCTCTCGGGCGATATCTTCTATACGCATAGGCTCCTTATGTAAGCGCTTACATTCTGGGCGCTGACGGCGGCCTTGTCAAGCAAAATGCGCAGGCCGCGTCTGCGCGCACGGATCGCCTTTCGCCGGATCCGCCAAGGAGTGCGCCATGATCGACATACGCCAAACGGGCAAGCCCTGGGAAAGCCCCGAGCTCGTCGCCAGGAATCGCCTGCCGATGCGCAGCCCCCTCTTTCCCTTCCCCCGGGCCGAAGAAGCCCTCGCCGACGCCGTCGCGGGGCCGCTCGGCCGCGCGGGAGGGCGAGGCGAGGTTCCCGCGGGGAATCCCTGGATACTCTCCCTCGACGGGCGCTGGCGCTTCGCTCTCGCCGCCTCGCCCGAGGCCGCGCCGGCGGGCTGGGATGCTCCCGGCTTCGACGACGGCGGCTGGGCGGAGATCGAATTGCCCGGCTCCTGGTCCCTCCAGGGCTTCGACAAGCCGCATTACACGAACGTGGTGATGCCCTTCGGGAACGTGCCCCCCGCCGCGCCTTCCGCCAATCCGACGGGCCTCCACCGGCTCGCCTTCGACCTCCCCGCCGCCTGGCTGGGCAGGCGCGTGGTTCTCCGCGTCGGGAGCGCCGAGAGCTTCCTCTCGGTGCGCCTCAACGGCGTCGAGCTCGGCTTCTCCAAGGATTCGCGCCTTCCCGCCGAGTTCGACCTCGGGCCGGCCCTCCGCGGGGGAAGCAACCTCCTTGCCCTCGAGGTCGTCCGCTATTCGGACGCAAGCTATGTCGAGGACCAGGACCAGTGGTGGCTCGGCGGCATACATCGCGGCATCCGCCTCTATTCGACCGCGGCCGCCCATCTCCGCGACGTCGACGCGCGGCCCCGCCTGTCCGCCGACCTCGCCGCGGGCAGGGTCGAGCTCGTCGCCTCGCTCGGTTTCGCCGCGGACCCCGCGCGCTTCGCCCAGCCCGAGGGCGGCGCTCCCTGCGACTACGCGCGGCCGCCGGACGGCGACGCCGGCGCGGGCCTTTCCGGAGAAAGCCTCCCCGGCGACGGTCGCGCCTATCGCGTCCGCGCGCGCCTCTACGGACCCTTCCGCGCGGGCGGTTCGGCCGCGGCCGCATCGCCCGGCTCGCCGGCGGCGCCCGCTGCGCCCGCGGCGCCCGTCGCTTCCGCGGCCTTGGCGCCCGCGGCGCCCGTGGCGGAGGCCGAGACCGAGGTCGGCGCCCTCTATCGCGCATCGCGCTGGGAGGCGAGGATCTCCCTGCCCGTCGCGGTCCCCGAGCTCTGGAGCGCCGAACGCCCGAGCCTCTACGCCCTCGTCGTCACGCTCCTAGATCCCGAGGGCCGGGAACTCGAAAGCGAGGCCTGCCGGCTCGGCTTCAGGAGCGTGGAGCTCCGAGACCGGGCCCTCCTCGTCAACGGAAAACGCGTCATCTTGAAAGGCGCGAACCGGCACGAGCACGACGAGCGCCGGGGCAGGACCCTCTCGACGGTCTCGATGGCCGCCGACATCGAGCTCCTGAAGCGCCACAACTTCAACGCGGTCCGCGCCTCGCATTGCCCGAACGACGAGCGCTGGTACGAGCTCTGCGACGAGTACGGGCTCTATGTCTTCGACGAGGCGAACATCGAGAGCCATGGCCACTACGACCAGCTCTGCCGCGATCCGCGCTGGCTCCCCGCCTTCCAGGACCGGGTCTCGCGCATGGCCCTCCGCGACAAGAACCACGCCTCGGTGATCGTCTGGTCGCTCGGGAACGAGTCGGGCTACGGCCCCAACCACGACGCGGCGGCGGCCTGGCTCCGCGCCTTCGACCCGACGCGCCCGCTACACTACGAGGGAGCCTGCCGGCCCGAATGGGGGCAGGGCCCCCATCCCCTCGACACGGCGGGACGGGGCGCGGCGGCGACCGACCTCGTCTCGGTCATGTATCCCGCCATCTCCTATCTCGAGGAATGGGACCGCGAAGGCCGCGACGATCGCCCCCTCGTGATGTGCGAATTCTCCCACGCGATGGGCAACTCCAACGGAAGCCTCTCCGACTACTGGGAACTCGTGGAGGGAAGCCGCGCGATCCAGGGCGGCTTCGTGTGGGAGTTCATGGATCACGGCATCCTCGTCGGGGAGGGCGGCGCCGACGCGCCGACCCTGCGCGAGGCCGCGGGTCCGAACGCGGCCCCTCCCGGATCCCGCGCCGGCGGCAAGGCCTGGCGCTACGGCGGGGACTTCGGCGACTCGCCGAGCGACCTCGACTTCATAGCCGACGGCTTGGTTTTCCCGGACCGCGCCCTCAAGCCCGCGATGGCCGAATGCGCCCACCTTTTCCGCCCGATCCGCGCCTCTGCCGCGCTGCCCGCCGTCCGCCACTCGCGGGCCGTCCGCGACGCCTCCTCGCCGCCCGCCGCCGCCGCCGGCGCGCGCTTCGGCCGCGTCTTCGTGGAGAACCGCTTCGACTTCCGCGACCTCTCCGGCGTTTCGCTCTCGTGGAGGATCCTCTCCGGCGAGCGGGGCCGGGGCGGCGGCTGCCTCGTCGCGGAAGGCCGGGCGGCCTTGCCGCCGATCCCCGCCGGCGGCGTCGAGCCCGTCGATCTCGGCCTGCCCGTCGCGGGGGTCGAGGGCGCCGCCCTGCGCCGCGCCGCCGTCGGGGGGGAATGCGTCCTGGAGCTCGAGTTCGCCCTCGCCGCGCCGGAGCCCTGGGCGCCCGCGGGCCATGTCCTGGCGCGCGAGCAGTTGCCGCTCTCCGAAGCGCCCTCCGCGGCGGTCCGTCGGCGGCGCCTTGCGGGCGGACCCGCCCTCGAGGCGCGGTTCTCCGACGACGGTTTCCTGTCCTCCCTCCGCGCGGCGGGTGGGGCCGAACTCCTCGCAACGCCCCTCGTCCCCTGCCTTTTCCGCGCGCCGACCCAGAACGACGGCCTCAAGAATTTCGCGTCGCTCCGCGGCAAGCCCGACTTCGCCTTCTATCATGCGGACAAGGCGATGTACGGCTGGCTCGACGCGGGCCTGGACAGGCTCCTCTTCGAGCTCGAGTCGTTCGGGGAGTCCGGCGGCGTGACCGAGATCGCGCATCGCCTCTCGACCGCGAAGGGCGTCGCGGCCGGCCGCTTCCTCCAGTCCTGGAACCTCGGGGAGGGGAGGGTCGAGGCGGAGTTCGCCTTCGACCTCGACCCGGGCCTGCCCGAACTGCCGCGCGTCGGCCTCCGCTGCCGCCTTGCGCCGGGCCTCGGGCGGACGCGCTGGTTCGGCCTGGGTCCCCACGAGGCGTACAGCGACCGGCGCGCCGCCGCCCGCCTCGGGCTATGGGAGGCGGACGCCGTAGTGCTGTCGACGCCGTACATCGTGCCGCAAGAGAACGGCAACCGCCACGGGACGCGTTGGCTCGAGCTCCTCCCCGTTTCGGGAGGCGCGCCCGCCCTGGCGGTGGAGGGCGAACGCCCCTTCGACTTTTCGCTCTCGCCCTACGCGGACGAGGAACTCCACGAGGCGCGGCATTGGGACCGCCTGCGGCCCTTTGGCGAGGCCTTGCGGGAGGGTGCCTGGCTCCACCTCGACGCGGCCCAGCGCGGCGTCGGGACGGCGACCTGCGGACCCGACACGCTCGAGCGCCACCGGCTCAGGCCGGGCCTCTTCCGGATGTCGCTCGCCTTCGGGCGCTGAAGGCCGGGGGCCGCGTCGGCCCAGGTCCGCGATATACGCGATGCCCGCGCGGCGGCGGGCATCGCGAACTCGGTCCTCCTCTCGGTGCAGGACCGCACCAGGGACTTCGCCACGCTCCGGGCCGTGGCCTTTCCAGCCTCGTGGGTCAAGGCGATAGTCGCCCTCGAGACCCTCTTCGTGGGCGCGGCCGCCTCGCTCGCGGCCGTGGCCGCTTCCGTTCTCGTCATCGCGGCGATGGGATCCGAGGGCCTGCGCCTGTCCGAAGCGACGCGGGGCATCGCGGAGTGGATGCCCCTGTCCATTCCCGCGCGGGTGGACCCCGTCGCCTTCGCGCTCATCTTCCTCGGCGGCTCTATCGCGCCCTTGGCCGCCGCGGCCTATCCCTTGCGCGTCCTCGGAAGGCTCAACATCCGCGAGGGCCTCGGCTACGTTTAGGCGCGGCCGCCGAACCCGGCGCTCGCGGACGCGGCGCCCGCGGACCCGGCGCCCGCGGACGCGGCGCCCGTGGACGCGGCGCCCGGCCCGCGGTCAGTCGGCGAGGGGGATGTAGATGAACATCCGCGAATTGGCGGGATCGGCCGGCGTGAAGCGGTCGTCGTAGAGCTCGAAGTCTTCGGCCTCGGCCAGGGCCAGTCCCGATCGCGGGATGTAGGTCTTGTAGATGTAGTCGTAGGTCTCGCCGAGGCTGTCGAGAGCGCCCTTGTGCGTGAACACGGCGTAGCGGCGGCCCGGAAGGGTTTTTCGGACCATGCCCGCCGGCGGCGCCGCGGGCTCCCCCTCGTCCTCGACCTCGACGCCGACGAACTCGGTCCACTCCGAGTCCTCGCTCATCGATGAGGGATCGAGATACTCGCAGATGCCGTAGCTCCCTCCGCCGGCCTTGCGCCGGGGCACCTCGCCCGCGCGCGGCAGGAAGGCCGCCCAGAGGGCGGGAATGCGGTTGTCGGCCTGCGAGCTCTTGCCCGCGAGCCCGACCACGGAGAAGGCTTCCTTCCGTTCGATCCTCGGTTCCATCACCATGCCTCCAGCCATCGCGCGGAGGGCCTTGACCGTATAGGGTTCCCTGGACGGAAGGGAGGCCTTGACGCCTCGTTCGCGGTAGCGCCCCGGCGGCAGGCCGAAGCGGCGCTTGAAGGCCCGCGTGAAGGCCTCCTGCGAGTCGTAGCGCGCGTCCATGGCGATGTCGATGACGCGGGCTTCCGTCTCGACGAGGCGGAGGGCCGCGACGCTCAGGCGCCGCTCGCGGATGTACTCGGTGACGGTGAGGCCGAGGACGGCCTCGAAAATCCGGTGGAAGTGCCAGGGCGAGACGTAGGCGGCCTCGGCCGCGACCTCGCGGAATCCGATGTCCTCGTTCAGGCGCTCCTCGATGAAGAGTACGGCGCGATGCAGGCGCTCGAAGTAATCGACCATGGTTCGCGCCTCCCCCGCGCGATGTGGATCCATCCTAGCGCCGGCGGGTCGCCGCGGTCTTGATCGGGATTGCGGAAGGACCGCCGCCCGGGGGCGACGGGTCGGCCCTCCGGCCCCTGCCGCCGATTCCGCCGCCCCTCCCGCCCCGCGCGAGGAGGAGGACGGCGAGGAGGGCCAGGCCGAGCAGCATGATGAGGACCGACGACAGGAGTCCCGCCCGATAGGCGAAGAAGGGCGCCCGCCCCGCGCCGATGAGCGCGTCGATGAGGGGGCCGGTGACGAGGGTCGCGGACAGGCCCCAGGAGAGCAGGAAGGCCGCGTTGTAGGCGGCGAAATAGCGGCCCCGTTTTTCCGGCGGGATCAGGACCGAGGCGAAGGCGTAGGACGAGGCGGCGATGGAGCCGTCGGAAAGGCCCTTCAGCGCCGCGGCGGCGTAGACGAAGCCGAGGCTCGGCGCCAGGGCGTGGCCGAGGATGGAAACGATGCCGCACAAGGTGCCGGCGGTCAGGAGGGCGGGGATGCCGAACCTGCGCCCGAGGCGTCCGAGGAAAAAGCCGGCCAGGATGAGGGCGGCGGATTCGGTGTTCGCGACGAGGCTGATCTGCCGGGCCGTGGCGGCGAAGCCGTCGGCCAGGTCGAGGTACTGCGCGCGGAAGGCGCCGAGGGAATTGACGCCGCAGTTGATGAGGAGCATCGCCGCGAGGAAGATGGCGAAGCTCCGGAGGTCGCCGCCCTTCGCCCGCGGGGCGGGAGCTGCGGGAGTTGCGGGAGTTGCTGGCGCGGCGGGCGCGGAAGCCTCGGCCGGGCCGCCGGCCTTGGCCCTGAAGCCGACGCCGCCCTCGGGCATGAAGAGGAGGGGCACGACGGAGACGAGCATCGCGGCGGCGGCGACGAAGAAGATGCCGCCCTCCTTGTAGCCCCAGCCGGCGAAGGCCCTTCCCATGCCGTCGTACAGCGCGCCGCCCGCGAGGGCTCCGAGGATCCTGCCGGCCCCGCCGACGCTCGCGAGCTTGCCCTGCACCGCGTTGCGCTCGGCGGGTTCGTACACGTCCGAGATGAGGGCGCTCCAGCCGATGTTGGACATCGACCAGAAGATCTCGATGACCGACAGGCCCCCGATGATCACCCAGCCGGAGGCGCGCGGCTCCGCGCAGATGGAGTGGAAGTACCACATGAGGAGGTGCCCGAGGCTCGCGAGGATCTCGCCCGCGACGATCAGGCTGCGGCGGAGCTGGAGCCGGTCGGTGAGCCTACCCCAGACGAAGGTCTGGAAAAGGATGTTGAGCAGCATGGGGATCGTCTCGAAGAGCGTCGTCTCCGTGACGGAGAGGCCGAGGTAGCCGCGCAGGTACACGCCGAGGAAGGTGTAGAAAATGCCCCGCCTGAACATGGCGAGGGCCTGGAAGGAGGAGAGGCCGACGAAGATCGTGCCGGGGAGCGCCGCTTTTCTCAAGGCGGCCATTCTGCGGGGGCCGCGGGGCCTTGGTCAAGGGCGGTCTTGGTCAAGGGCGGCCTTTCGGGCGCGGCGGCGCAAGGGCGTTGGCCACGACCCCGCGGACATAGGCGTCGCGGGAAGCCTTGTCCGAAAGGTCCAGGCCGAAAACGAGGGAGGTCAGGGGCGTGAAGAGCGCGGGGTGGAAGACGGAGGCGAACAGCTGGAGGGCCCGCCGCGACACCAGGACCTCGTCGCCGCCGAGCCTCGAGCGGAGGAGGGGAAGGATGCGGCCTTGGAGGACATATTGGAGGGGCCCGATGGGCAGGGCCGGAGGGAAGGGCGGTATCCCGGGGCTCGTCGCCCCATCGTCGGGCCGCCCCTCCGGCGCCGCTCCCCCGCCGACGCGCCCTTCCATGTCGGACACGATCATCCCCGCGACGCCGAAGACGAGTCCCGGCCTCGCGAAGGAATAGTCGAGACAGGCCCCAAGGGCCGCGACAAGGATCTCCTCGTCGCCGGCCGCCGGCCTTTCCTCCGCGGCCGTCCGCGCCGCGCGGTCGAGGACCTCGCGGATGTCCGCCTGCCAGCGTTCGAGGACGGCTCGGACGAGATCGTCCTTCGAGCCGAAGTGGTAGTGGAGGAGCCCGACGTTGACGCCCGCCTCCCCGGCCACGCGCCGCGTCGTGAGTCTCGCCATGCCCTCGCGGCCGGCCAGCGCCATCGCGGCGTCGAGGATGCGTTCGCGCGTCGCGAGTCCCGCGTCGTTGGGTGCCATGTCGCTTCCCTCCTAGCGCGCGTCGGCGAGCGCTTCCGTTATCGGAAGCCGCGCGGCGGCCCGGGCCGGCAGGATGGAGCCGAGGACCGCCGCTCCGAGACCGGCGGCCAGCGCGCGCAGGGCGTCGGGCAGGGCGTAGGAGGCCTTGAGGACGGTGCCGAAGGGTATGGGGATGTCCCGCGGGAAGAC